>NZ_JAUTYS010000013.1:0-147269 GCF_041982285.1 Pantoea sp. ANP04
CAGCAGGATCCGATAGGGCTGGCGGGCGGGATCAACCTTTACCAGTATGCGCCGAATGCGCTGGGATGGGTGGATCCGTGGGGTTTGAGTAGGTGTAGTCTTAAAGGAAAGTATAAAGAAATTGATAAGGCAGAATTACCTGATTGGATAAGGGATTCTTTCAAAGATGGAGAATATAAAACAGTTTTAACAACTGAGGATGTGACCTTGTATCGCGTTTTTGGTGGTAATGCGAAAATAGATGGCTCATTTGTTGGTACATCTCCGGCGCTGAATAAAATTCAGGCGAAAATAGATGCTGCACTTTTACCGGAATGGAAAAATACCAGACAATTCGAGGCAACTTTAAAAATCCCGAAAGGAACGATTCTTCAGATTGGGAAAGTTGAGAAGCAGATTATGAAATCTGGTGCAGTTCTTGAGGGTGGGGTGGACCAGATACTGCTTCCGCACGGATATCCTGTCAGTTGGATAACTGATGTTAGATTTTTATAATTGAGAAATTAACTATGAACAAGCAACAACTATTGGTTGAAATAGATAAGACATCTTCTTACATAGAAGGAGTTATGAATGGCGAAAATAAAGGGAGGTTAATAGTATTTATTGATGAGTTGAAGTTGCTTAAAGTTAAAGTTATGAATAACAGTATTATGAATAATCCTTTAAGAGGTTTTCCGCGTCGCTATGCTGAGATGTATAACGATTACCTCCATGCAATAACGGATGTAATGAGCAAAATTGAAAAGTCTGTCGATGCATATTTGGATAGCAACTAATTCTTGCTTTAGTATTAATGGCTTTGCCTTAATGAAAAGAGGTGGGCGAATCCTGTGGTTGCGCTTATACCTTTTTATATTGTTGTATACTTAGTAAAATAAGAGAGTGCTTTAACTAAGTTTTATTGGCTTTGTTTCTTTTTACTGACTAGAATGTGATAGTTGTCACTTTATTCTAATTAGATTGGAAATTGTTATTCTTAAATTAAATATAATTATAAATAATCTTACATCCATTGTTTACTACAGTATGATCAGCATCCATGATATGGTGCTGTAAATATCCAACAGATGTATGCTGGTCATAGGGCAATAGAGTTCGATAAAATCGATATTTTACCGGAGAGAGAATGATAGATTTTTTTCCTACAGTGAGGTTTTAGATTTTCTTGAAACATTTTTCCAAAAAAGGATTAAAAATGAAGAGTATCGTGAGGAGATGAACGCTATCATTGATGGTAGTCGTAAAAATAAAACAGTTTCAATACGGGCTATAGATGTTTGTTTTATGAATTATCGTAAGGTTATGGGTGATTTTAGTCTTCCTACAGATGAGGAGATGGAAATCTGGAAGCAGTTATTTAATTTTTGGCAGTGATGCTTGAATTAATTCAAGTGAATGTCGAGTTGTGCTTCGCTTTACAGTGGGTATTTAATTGCCATGTTTAGATGATGATTATTTTTAAAATATTTTCTTTATATGGAATGCAAGTCCTCTATTAGGGCTTTTGAGTCAAAGTTGAGTAATGGAATGGCTGTTTTTTTGTGCAATCAAAAAAGGTAAGCTTGTTATTATATCACCTGCATAATGATATGAAGTTTTGGTGCGGTAATAATGGTTTTTCCATTTCGCATTTCAATATCTAAAAAACTCTCTTTTTACCCTGTTGAGCCTATAAGGAGATAAAATGAACCTGCCAGGAATGAATCCCGAAAATAACTTACCGGGTTATGACATCGCAAGACTAACCGGTTATGGGGCACCTGATTTTGATTTCAAAGCGCTGGGTGCAGCAATGGATTGTACCCGGGAGTTTTATCAGGCTGGCATCATCTATGCAGATGGCGCACAGCGTTATCTTGTCCGGCCTGGTCAGCGTCATCCTAATGGCCAAAGTGGTATCGTCACACATCTTATTGTGACCAAAACGCCTAAGCAAGCCACAGCGTCTGATACGGGCAAGTCACTGAGTGAAGCAGTCAGCGCGACCTCAATGGGCACGGAGATTGCCTCGACCGTTCTTTCCTGTGGTGCCATGATTATCACCGCTGGCGTGGCGGTTATCGGTGCTTCAGCAACGCCGATAACGGCTGGCAGTAGCGGCGTGCTTGTCGCCATTGGTTATGCCGGTGCTGCGGCAACAGGTGTGCAGTGTATTAATGGTATCTACCGGGTTTATGATCTCGTCGAAAACGGTGGTGAAAACGTCGCGTGGCTGGACTCTCAGGAGTGGTACGTTGCCACTTCAACGTCTCTTGACCTTATTTCACTTGCCAGTGTGGGCGGTGCATTAAAAGAAGCCCTGGCAACATGGCGAGCGATGAAATCGGTCTCTTCTTTAAAAGCTACGGAGTGGCTCAGGAACTATCCAAGGCAGGACAGGGCGCGGCTTACTGAATTAATCATCAAGGCACAAAACCCGGGTATAACTAATAAAGAGCTCAAAGCCGCCATCCGTGCAGGACTTTATCCAAAACGTTTCCCTGTAGAGCCGGTGCAAAAAGAACTTGTTAAGCAACTCGCACAGGTCGTCACCAGTGCAGCGGCTGTGGCTGGCAGTGCTGTCAGTGGTATCATTGCTGCTCCAGGTAACGTCCCGCGTACCGGACGCTACATCGTGGGAACAATCCAGTCACTGGCGGTAATTTAATGCAATTTTTATCATGGCTTATTGGACGTAATATCACTGAACTCCTGCAACAGGGGCGCGAAATAGATCAGGCAATCGCACGGCAGGATGATTCCATACTTGCCCGATCTACTTCAGAGCTTGAGCGCTATTTTAAACAGCCTTCTGAGGCGCTGCCCCGGCAAAATGGCTTCCCCGTTGCAATTGTGCTGATGCTGTTACTGGTTGCATTTGCATTTAATCTGCTGACATTTCTGCACGCTTTACCTCCTCTGAGTCCACAGATACACGCGTTGAGTTATTTTGTTCCCTCAATTGTTGTTATTGGCGCGATACTCACGTCCAGTTACCTGCTTGCGCGAGGCCATACAGCGGGTGTGGCGGGACTGGCTTATGTCTGTGCAATATTGCTTATATCGACTGTTTTACTCCTGAGCTACAGCGTTGTTACTGCTAGCCACTCGGGCCTGTGGCTGATTCTGGCACTCGCTGCTTTAGTGGGTGCTCGCTGGGTACTGAATGGGCAGGGTTTCGTCCTGTTTGCCATTTACTGCCGGACACAACGCCTTGCCAGCGTCGCCCGGCAGCGTCGCATGAAATAACCCATACGGGTCTGTAGTGCTGTTATCGCGGAATATCCATTCCGCGACTCTCGTCATACCATCCACTTTTCTCTCAAACCTTAGGCCTGAAACTAAAAGCCAGATGTAAGTTACTCCCTGGTGAGTATTGATGATGAGAATAGCTCTGCGATATTCAGGTTTCCCTGGCTTGATTTCGATTTAGGTAACAACCTCAACCCTGAAGAGTGCGACGATATCTTTTCAGCAGACATCATGTAACTACGATAATGCAGGTTGTTTGTTGCCTTATAATGACTTGCAGCCAGGTTTTGAGCAGTTGCGACGGGACAATGCAGGCAACCCATTGGATTGCCCCATACGGGTTCAGACATCATGCATAAGCGCCGTGAACTATATCCGCTGGAAAAATGATATCCATGGTTATCACACCCGGGAAGGATGACGGTCAGACCCACTGGCACTTCCGTTACGAGGGTGAGCACCGCCTGACGGACGTCATCAGCGAGCCACGGGACCGTAATAAGCCGCGCACTAAGGTGAGTTTCCGCTACGATCCGCTTGGGCGTCGTATCAGTAAAACCAGCCAGCAACTATTACAGGGAAGACCGTCTGGCAACGCCGTCACGACGCGCTTCGTGTGGGAAGGCTACCGCCTGCTGCAGGAAATTCACGACGGCACTTTGCTGACCTATGTATACAGCGACAGCCAGAGCTATGAACCGCTGGCGTGTATTGATGGGATGGAAAGCCTGGAGATTTACTGGTTCCATAATGCGGCCAACGGAATGCCGGAGCTGCTGACTAACAGTAAAAGGACAAAAAGCCTGGGAAGGTATCAACAGCCCATGGGGCAAGCTGCTGCGCGAGTCCAGCCAGCGGATGCCGGGCTACGATCAGAACCTGCGTATGCAGGGCCAGTACCTGGACCGGGAAACCGGACTGCACTACAATCTGTTTCGTTATTATGACCCGGACAGTGGCCGGTTCACCCAGCAGGACCCGATAGGGCTGGCGGGCGGGATTAACCTTTACCAGTATGCGCCGAATGCGCTGGGATGGGTGGATCCTTGGGGGTTGATGAAGTGTAAAGACCCTGCGAAAGAAGCAACTAAGTGGCAGGGGCCACATAACGATAACTATCCATTCATAGATGTTTATGAGAATACAGTTATAAAAAAAGGGACGATACTTTATGCGCTTCATCCGAATGGAGATCAGTTACCTGCTTATACTGTGAGTCATCCTACTGTCAGACAATATAAAGGTAATCCACTTGGCTATCATGAGGCTTTGCAGGTTAAATTGGACCCAAAATATCCAATGCGTTCAAAGGTAAGAGCATATTCTGTTACAGAAGATATATATGTAGCCAGAGGACGTGCTGAAGCTAATCCTCAACATGGTAAGGGAGGGGGGCTGCAGTTCTATATTCCGGAAGAAGCCCGACTTAAACTGAAACCTGGGAAAGTAATTGACATATGAAAAAAATGAATTTAGACGAGTCAAATGGAGCTTTACTTATTGATGGAAATGAAATAGATCTTTCCTCTTACAGTGCCTTTACTAATTCTTCATTTTTTAAATGTGCTGATGATTTGACACCTTTTGGGAAATATTATTTTTTTTCAAAAGATGTCCTTTGGCATAATGAACCATTTTTTGTGGAGTTCAGACCATCCGTTTTTTCAATTAAGGGTAGTGTTTTTCTTACCAGCAAAACTGGTGAATTTTTTAAGAATATGAATGATTGGGAAAAAAGAGCAAACTTAAATATTTTAAAGGGAGAAGAGAGTAGATTGTTTGCATGGGTGCTAAATAGATACCCTAGTAATTATAAAGGTACAATAGAAAACCCTCCTTATGGTCATGTTTGGAGTTTTACATGGGGAGAAATAACAGTGCAGTCAGATACAAACGCATTTGAATGCGGGATATACATTAAATGGAGCTTAATTTAAATCTTCATGTTTTGCTTATATTTCAATGTAAAATATTTGTGTAAAATCATCATGATGATGCACTAATATTTGAAGGTTAAACGTGACTCAGAATGGAGTTGTAGCCGCTGGCAATAAGGTTTTCATTACTGCTCCATCTGAAAATATTAATGGTTTTAACCGCTGGTTTTATTGCTACAGATCAGCTCTGTTGTCGCATAAGTAAAACAACCTAAATTTGATTTAGAAAATACCTTCGGGCAGCTACATAATCCCGTGCTTTATGCTAGATGGTTCTCACCTGCTGTAGGAAATCTCCGACGGCTTTCCGCTGACCTACGTTTACAGCGACAGCCAGAGCTATGAGCCGCTGGCGCAAATGGATGGAGTTGAAAGCCCGGAGATTTACTGGTTCCATAATGCGGCCAACGGAATGCCGGAGCTGCTGACTAACAGTAAAAGGACAAAAAGCCTGGGAAGGTATCAACAGCCCATGGGACAAACTGCTGCGTGAATCCAGCGAGCGAGTTCCGGTGTTGGAGCAGAATCTGCGGATGCAGGGCCAGTACCTGGACCGGGACAAATTTGCTTTAGCAAATTTGAACATCGCTTCAGCGATGGCCCCAAGGGGGTGAGGCACCGAAGGGGCCGAATCAACCGGACTGCACGACAATCTGTTTCGTTATTATGACCCGGACAGCGGACGGTTCACTCAGCAGGACCCGATAGGGCTGGCGGGCGGGATCAACCTTTACCAGTATGCGCCGAATGCGTTCAGCTGGATTGATCCGCTGGGGTTGAGTAAATGTATAGGCCAAAGCAAGTCAGATCCATATAAAGGATGCGTCAGCGTATTTAAAAAAGTCGCACTCCGAGAAAATTAAGAAAGAAAACGTTGGAGTCTTTCAAAATAGATTCAATCAGATTTCGTAAAGCGACTGACTCACAATACGGGTTAAGATATTATGATGGTGTCGATGCTAAGGCGAGACGTACATATATTTTTGAGACATTCCCTGCTACTCCAAAAAGCCTGGCAGTGAAAACAGAATGGAATCAGATGACTAACGTGTCTCAGTTTAAAGTTAAGCCGGGTTCTGTAATTCTTAAAGGAAGGGCATCATCTCAGGGAGTCGGTTTGCCCGGCGGGAAGATGCAAAAATACATAACCGATCTCAATAACTTATTAGATTTATGAAAATGACAAAAGTAAATAAGGCAGTTGCAAAGATACAAAAAGCTATAGGTGAGCTTGATAAAGCTATTATCACTAAAGATACAAAAGTATTATCCGTAAGTTCCGTATCTCAACTTTCCAAATTTAAGGAAGCTTTTTTTGTTATATTAGAAACAATCAAATCGGATAATATCCCCCCTAAAAATGAAAGGATTATAAGTATATCAAGAATTATAGTTGATCAATGGCCTTTTTATCTTGAGTTGGGAAATATAATTATCGATGCAGAACAAGCTTATAAGGAAATATAGTTAAAAAAGCCGGAATTGGTCTAAATGATACTTTCGGCATTTACGTCAGTTACCCGTCGTCAGGGTAAGACAGCCCGCCTCCTCCCGGACGATAACAGCCTGCCCGGTCTAAAGCCCTGTCTCGGCCAGCCACCTACCCGCGATGCTGTACTGAGCGGTAATAAAGGGTGCCCGCCTTTTATTACCGAGCTAAAATCGACTTAGCCCAGCACGCGCTTTGCCTGGTACTGCAGTACATTGCGTCAAGGATCGACGTCACGGGCATCTGTTCTTCTTAGTCACTTTACCCGACTGCTTCCAACTTACGCGAGGTTCGTGATGCAAATGGTGGGGGCAGTACATCGACAGCAAAGCCGATGATGTGGGGGAATATGTGTATGCGGAAAACGTTATGAACCGCTGGCGCAGGTCGACAGCTATCAGCAGCAGGCAGAGGTATATGAGTATTACACAGAGATCAACAATCTGCCGGACAGGGTGATGGATGCACAGAATGACACCGCTTGGCAGGACACATTTGCCACCTGGGGTCCCAAAAAGCGGGAAAGCAGCGGCCTTGAGTGCGAAACGGGTCTTCAATATAACATTTTCCGGTACTATGATCGTGCTGGGTGCGTTATATGCAGCTATAGACAGGTTAGTGGCGATGCAATTTTTTATAAATACCACGGAAAAAATAGATTAGGTAGTGATTTTGATTACGTCACCAATAAGAAATATACTTCTGAGACAGAATTAAGGAAATATCTAGCCATTCTAAAATAATGGGGCGTCAAAATAGATAAGGTTACTACTTTTAAGCCTCAAAAATGAAATGGATTACTGAAGGTGCTGCTGCTCCGCAAATAAGTACTAACCGGCTTGAATTTTTGAAAAGGGGAGACTGTCAGGGACTGATAAGTATCAAGAAGTTATCAAAATCCACAAAAATCAGAACAGATTAAGTGAGTTTATAATAAAATGAATATATATAAAGCTATTGAGGTTTTAATCGAGCTGAATGTCTTAGTAGAGAGAAAGAACAAATTACAAGGAAAGAAGCTTTACAAATCAGCAATTGATATTTTAAAAGACGAAAGTTCTTCAATCATTGATTTAGAGCTTTTATATAGGAATTTTTGTGGGTATTTGGCTCATGGTGAATTTGATGATGAAGAGTATCAAAAAGTATTGCAATTGATCAGTTTTTTAGAAAAATAAAATCTCATTTGTTTAGATTTTTTTAAAATAGACATAATAATCAAATTGTAAGGCTGTTTTAGCTTTGAGCCAGCAGGCCGAGCAGTAGATTACATTTAAATATGATGCTCTGGGTCGCATTGTTGCTGAACAGGGGAGCGGGGCGAACTGGCTTAAGAGTATGACGAACTGGGAAATTATACTGCACTGACACTGCCGGATGGCAGCAACTTGAAGCAGCTTTACTACGGTAGCGGCCATCTACTGAGCATCGCATTAGATAATCTGCCGCGCATGTCATGCATAACCGCGTCACCGAGCTGAATGGTATTCGCTGGCAATACGATATCCATGGCCGTACCCCGGAGAAAGATGACGGGCATATCCGCTGGCCTTATCGCTATGATGGGGAGCATCGCCTGAAGAATGTCATCAGCGAGCCGCGTGACCGTAACAAGCCGCGCACAAAGGTGATTTTTCGCTACGATCCGCTTGGGCATCGCATCAATAAAAAACCAGTCAGCCGCTGTTACAGGGGAGACCGTCGGCCAATGCCGTCACGACGCGCTTTGTATGGGAAGGCTACCGTCTGCTGCAGGAGATCCACGACAATACTGCTGCGCGAGTCCAGCCAGCGAATGCCAGTCGTTCAGCTGAACCTGTGGATGCAGGGCTAGTACCTGGAGTAATTTTGCTTCAGCAATTTTGAACATCGCTTCAGTGACGGCCCCACCGGGTGAGGCACCTCAGGGGCCGAATCAACCGGACTGCACTATAATCTGTTTCGTTATTATGATCCGGACAGTGGACGGTTCACTCAGCAGGACCCGATAGGGCTGGCGGGCGGTATCAACCTTTACCAGTATGCGCCGAATGCGCTGAGTTGGGTGGATCCATGGGGGGTTGAGTCGGTGTAGTAGTGGAAATAAGGATAAATCGCATTTCTATGTTGGGTCAGAAGGGCCATGTGCAATACTTCCTTCAACAGGTTATAGGTACATGAGGTATTTAAATGATGATGGGACACCAGAGAGATTTTTAGAATCAACCCTTTAGACTAAGTCTGCGCGAATTAACTATTTTGGTTTCAAAAAATTCGAAAGTGGAAGTGCTACTCGTGATGCTTTCCAAATTAAAGGTCGTGATCCGAATGATCCTTAAGATATTTCATGGAGTGATGGCAGATCAAGAGTCATGTTTGACACCTTACAACTTTATGAAAATGGCCTGCTTCAGTCTGAAGTTCCTGGAATGTTTGGTAATAAAGAGTGGGCTCCTCTTGAACCATTTACCTAAGCTTACCCAGAATAGGGAAAGAATGGGGTTCCACAACTTATTTTTGATAGAAAAACAGTAATATTTGATGACATTAAAATTCATCCAGAGAACAAAAATGAATCTTGATTCTTATAATGAAGTGTTAGACTACCTTAATGAATATTTCACATTAAGAGTTAAAGATGAGAGTTATCTACGTGAACTGAGAGAGTTAGTAGAGGGGTCTAGAAGACAAAAAACTGTAACTATCAGACCCATGCAGATACTTTTTTTGGATTATGTAAAAAAATATAATGACTATAACGTTGCCACTATTGAAGAAGAAAAAGAACTGTGGAGAGATCTTTTAGGTTGCTGGCAATAATCAGGGATGAATTTGTCATTATAACTTGCTCAGTCTAGCGCAAGATTTTCCCTTGATGAAATGTTTGCGCTGGTGGGCGAAATTAACCAATTCCCTTAATAAAAGTGACATCAAGATGTAAGCCAAAATTTGGTAAGGGTGGAGTCGAAAAATGTGTGCAGACAATAGAATGGTACATTTCGAGGAAGTAAACATATTGTCGGAGGAGTGATGGATTATTTTTCGCATAATGAAGTTTTATATTATCTTGAAGTTTTCTTTAAAAAGGAAATAAAAGATCCTGCCAGCTTAAAAGAAATGTTGCTAATGTTACAATTGTGCCGGGAAAATAAAACAGTCACAATCAGGGCCATAGATCGATTTTTTATGAATTACAGGAAAAAGTTTGAGGATTACACTGTACCTACTACTGAAGAAGAGGAAGTCTGGAAAAGTTTACTCAATGCATGGCAATGATGATTTATCGTTTTCTATCCGGCAATAGCTTTTTAAGCGGCCAAGCCACTTGAGTAACCGTCATTTATTATTGCCTTTTTAATTCACAACTACATAAATACTTATTGTTAAAGGATATCGTTCTCATCAAAAAAATTTCGGTCGTTTAATTGCAGACAGGAGCGAGCAGGCAATCCGAGTAGACGTAAACGACGGTGAGTTTTGGATTCAGGCATCGCGCTGCTGGTCGCACCGTCAGGTTTTTTTCAGTGTCGTATCTCTTAGCGCTACATAAAATATAGTTATTTTGTGTGTTACCTCGGTTAAAGGAAATGGCAGTTTTTTAGGAATCAGTTTTATAAATTTCTTCGGAGGATTGATTGAATTTAAACAAAATAAATTTAACCTGCATGTTTGATGGTGCAGTGCGTGAAGTAGAGGTTCACCTAATAAGTGGTGTCAAATGTATCATGAAGGTTAATATTGAAAGTAAATATCAATTGAATGCTGAAGGTGATGATTTTTTTGAGTGCTTCAAAAGAATAAGGGAGTTGGATAAAAATATAGTTTATTATTGCAAAGGCGCTAAAGTTAATGTACTCCCCTCACGAATGACAAGACAAATGTCTAAAGGGCTGAGTGCCTATGAAACGAGTTTAGGAGTTCCGGCTCGTAAAGGATATTTAGTTAATATATTTGACTATGCAAATGAGGGATTAGCCTTCGACCCATCAGAGCAGGATGAATATGAAGCAAAGTGGTTTTCGTCATTAAGTAATGAAATTTAATCCTTTTTATTGTAAAAGGGAAATGTAATGAGGCTTTAAACTCTGTCTGCTCCTTGAACCATTAGTCCTTCTGGATATACACACGGGTGTCCACGATAATCTTTTATGCTATTATCACCTCGCTGACGGTCTTTTGAGGTAGATGGACCCGGTAAGAGTTCCTGCTGAAAAAAAGTTTATGTTGGTGAGGTCGGGGCCCATAATGGTTTTTATTTGGGAGGCACTTAGCAAATAACAATTCACAAACTATGGGATGTGCCTGGTTTTAAAATTGCTGATAAATGGCTATTATTATGATTGTAGAAATAAAAATAACATTAAAAGATATAGCTATGTTGTTACGTAAAAATGGGGGCGATGATATTGCTAATAATCTGGATAAATTGCTCAAAGTAGCTGATTACAACACTGACGATTTTGTCAGAGGGGCTAAAATGTTACTTGGTGGAATGGGAAGTTTAAATGACATTGTTTTAAGCAAGGAGGGGGTGCCACTTATTTAAGATAATAATAAGCTAGAGGCTCTAAGGAGAGATCTTTATAATATATGTTCATCATATAAGTCTGGTTCGTAATTTTTAAGGCCGCAAGTTATCCCACGATCCTTTCGGCTTTAGTTCATCTCTCTACCAGATACAACATGCCAGGTCATGCTGCCTGATTTGTTTAATCTCACGTACTTATCACTATAACCTAGCAGGCCGTCCTCTTCAGATGGAACGCGCAGAAGGATGGCAAGAGCGGTTGCACTGGAGTGAGAACGGACCGCCGCTGGCCTATGAGTCGTCTGATGGCAAACGCAGTGAGTTCCGTTACGACACTGTCGGGCGCTTGATCGCCAGCCGCAATGCAGAGGGGGAGACGGTTCAGCGATGCTGGGACAGCCGTTGCCGGTTGACGGCGCTGCAAAACGAGAAAGGCGAGCAGTATCAGTTCGAGTGGGCCGCAGATTCTCTGTTGCTGGCTCATGTCGGGCTGGCTGGCGTTGCTACGCGATACGACTATGACGCGGCGGGCCGCACAGTATCACGTACCTTTGCTGCCGGGCATCCTCAGTCAGTCATCCATCGCTACTACTGGAGCCGGGCAGTGCAACTGCTGGCGCGGACCACGCCGGAAGGCCAGACGCGCTATCACTACACGATAATCCGTTCAGCCAGACATTATGGAACTACGATAACGCCGGCCAGCTGTTGTCCCAGGAGGGCGCACAGCCGGGTAATGAGCAGTGGCGCTGGGATGGCGCAGGCAACCCGCTGGATCGCCATAATGCCGCGCATGTCATGCATAACCGCGTCACCGAACTGAACGGTATCCGCTGGCAGTACGACATCCATGGCCGTACTACGGAGAAAGATGACGGGCATACCCGCTGGCGATATCGCTACGATGGTGAGCATCGCCTGACGGACGTCATCAGCGAGCCGCGTGACCGTAACAAGCCGCGCACTAAGGTGAGTTTCCGCTACGATCCGCTGGGACGCCGTATCAGTAAAACCAGCCAGCCGCTGTTACAGGGCAGGCCGTCCGGGAACGCCGTCACGACGCGCTTCGTCTGGGAAGGCTATCGCCTGTTGCAGGAGATCCACGACGGCATTCCGCTGACCTACGTTTACAGCGACAGCCAGAGCTATGAGCCGCTGGCGCGTATTGATGGTGTGGAAAGCCCTGAGATTTACTGGTTCCATAATGCGGCCAACGGGATGCCGGAGCTGCTGACTGACGGTGAAGGGCAAAAAGCCTGGGAAGGGATCAACAGCCCGTGGGGCAAACTGCTGCGCGAGTCCAGCCAGCGGATGCCGGTCGTTCAGCAGAACCTGCGTATGCAGGGCCAGTACCTGGACCGGGAAACCGGACTGCACTACAATCTGTTTCGTTATTATGATCCGGACAGCGGACGGTTCACCCAGCAGGATCCGATAGGGCTGGCGGGCGGGATTAACCTTTACCAGTATGCGCCGAATGCGCTGGGGTGGGTGGATCCGTGGGGGTTAAGTAGGTGTAGTGTTAAACCAACCAAGCGGTTACCTGAGGCTGAACAAGGACAATATAATTATAGAGGGATACATAAAGGTCATCCTGAATGGGATAATGCTTTGAATGGAAAAGTTGTACCGGGTAATGTGTCTTCTAAAATATCTCCGGAAGAGCATAACTTTGGTGGTGTGTCTGGAAATAGTCCATACACTTCCTGGACTGATGATCCTGCTGTAGCGCGAGGATTTGCCGGAGCAGACGGTGTTGTGCTCAGAGTGAAAACGGGCGCGCCTAAACCAAGTGATGCTTGGTCGTGGGAATATTCTTTTGATGAATGGATGGAACGTGAGATATTAATGAAAGGAGTTCGGTTTGGCGATGTGGAGGTGTTTTTACCATGATTGACTTAAAAGTGTCTAAGCTAATTGATAAGCATTTCCCTGAGGTTTATAAGCATTTATTGAACGAGAACGGTAATAATAAAATTGCTGCTTTTGAATGCAGTAGAGAAAATGAATTGCGTTTGATGAAAGTTCATTATGAGAATGCTAAACGTTCAGGGCTAAATGCGATAGGTTTAGAAAACTTAATTATTGGGTTGAAGGAAAATCATGATGATGTAGTTTTCCTTGTTAACATAAAAAATCGGAGGTATTTTTTCAAATTGTACTTTAACAATAAGTTACAAGACCTATTAGGGTATGTGGTTTTAGAATTAAGAAAAAAAACAGAAGAGGAGTTACGTTGGGGGCGTGAAGTTTTGGGTATTAATAATAAGCATCCTGATATTTGAAATTATTAAATACTGTTTATAATAAGCGATCTTTTCGGGGTTTATCATATCCAATGACTTATATTCATAATATTTTTTCAAGAAAGTAAAAGTCTGAGTAACAAAATCCGCAACATACCTGCAATGTGTCAATGGTATCTACCAGGTTTATGATCTCGTCGAAAACGGTGGTCAAAACGTAGCGTGGCTGGACTCTCAGGATTGGTACGTTGCCACTTCAACGTCCCTTGACCTTATTTCACTAGCCAGCGTGGGCGGCGCATTAAAAGAAGCTCTGGCTACATGGCGAGCGATGAAATCAGTCTCTTCTTTAAAAGCAACGGAGTGGCTCAGGAACTATCCAAGGCAGGACCGGGCACGCCTGACCAAATTAATCATTAAGGCACAAAACCCTGGTATTAGTAATAAAGAGCTTAAAGCCGCCATCCGTGCAGGACTTTATCCAAAGCGTTTCCCTGTAGAGCCAGTGCAAAAAGAACTTGTTAAGCAACTCGCGCAGGTCGTCACGAGTGCAGCTGCTGTGGCTGTCAGTGCTGTCAGTGGTATTATTGCTGCTCCGGGTAACGTGCCGCGCACCGGGCGTTATGTAGTAGGAACAATCCAGTCACTGGCGGTATTTTAATGCAATTTTTATCATGTCTTATTGGGCGTAATCTCACTGAACTGTTGCAACATGGTCGCGAAATAGATCAGCTGATTGCACGGCAGGATAATTCCGTACTTGCCCGTTCCACCACAGAGCTTGAGCGTTATTTTAAACAGCCTTCTGAGTCGCTTCTTCGGCAAAACGGCTTCCCGGTTGCACTAGTGCTGATGCTGTTACTGGTCGCATTTGCATTTAACTTGCTGACGTTTCTGCATGCTTTACCTCTGCTTACGCCACAGATACACGCGTTAAGTTTTTTTGTTCCCTCAATTGTCGTTCTTGGCGCGATACTCACCGCCAGTTATCTGCTTGCGCGAGGGCATACATCCGGTGTTCAGGGGCTGGCTTACGTCTGGGCGGTGTTGCTCATATCGACCGTGTTACTCCTGATCTACAGCGTTGTTACGGGTAGCCACTCGGGTCTGTGGCTACTTCTGGCACTCGCTGCTTTGGTGGGTGCTCGCTGGTTACTGAATGGGCAGGCTTTTATCCTGTTTGCCATTTACTGCCGGACACAACGCCTCGCCAGTGTCGCCCGGCAGCGTCGCATGAAATAATCGACACTCGTCCTTAGCGCTGTCATCGCGGAACAACCGTTCCGTGACTCTCGTCATACACTCCACTTTCCTCTCAAACCGATGATCCTCCGCTAGCCCGGTTAACCCCATTAAGATGGTAATAACGTGAAGAGGTTATCAATCCCTTATCCTTTCCGGAGAGTGTTACACTGGGGTCTATTACGATAAGGAATACACGGATTTTTATGAAAAAAACGACACATCAAAGAAAAAGTGTTCTGTTAATACTGAGTTTCTTTTTGTTTAGCGGGTTCGCAGAAGCGAAGATGCAAAATAAAGATATGTGGAGCTTTATCCCTCAGTTGAGTGCTTCACTTAAATCTCTCTCTGTGAAAGATCTTACTCAGTTTCCGCTGGCACTGACATTAGAAACCCAAAATGATTACATCAACATTTATCAGGCTAATTCGATAAAACTGGAAGATGATGCGAAAATTACTGATATTGAGTTGCGTGTCAGTAAATCATCCGGCGACGTCGCCCCTTTTCTGAGCTTTTCTCCCGATGGTAAATGCACAACCCTTGATGATGTCAGAAAACACTATCCGGGGGTTAAGTTGAGTGACTATCCTCGTGGCCAATCTGAAAATGAAGTAACTAGCTACTCATCTCCCCCGGATATGGATGGTCAGGTAATCACATTTTCTTTTGCTGTCAAAAATCCGGATTGCCTGAGTAAAGTGATCATCACGGCTAAAGAGTGAAGCTGGTGATGTTGAACATATTTCCGATTCAGCACGATAGTAATTGCAGCATAGTGACGCTTAGCACCATACGTTCCAGAAGCGTACAGCCTCACAGCGGCTACACCGGGTAATGGCTCGGTCTCGTCCAGTCCAAAACCTCTAAGGCAGCGCGGTTTGTTTCTAATGCCTGGGCTGGATGCGGCATTTCCTAATTCTTCGAACATAAATATTTTAAGAGAACTATATGACCGAGATGCTATTTAGTGACTATGGGATTGATATCGTAGTAAGAGATGGAGTTTTCTATATTCAATATGATGATGGCGGTTTAGTCAGTAAAGAGATTGAGTCTGAAATAAGTAAGGACGAAGCACTCAAAGCTCAACGTAGCCCGGCTGATGCTAATGAAATCATTTTGTTAACCCAAGTCAGAGATGGAATTAACATTGCTAAATTTTAAGCGTACTATACGGGCCTGATTATGTGAGTTTTGCCAGGGACATTTTATGTGCTTCTGCTCTTAATTAATCCGCCAAAACCTCTTTCAGCAATCAATGCTTATAAATATTCAACGCCATAGAAAATGATGCTTACAAGGTCAGATAAAGAATCAGACAGGCCGTATTTATCATTATGAATTTCATTTATCACTTAGGTGTAGATACGATGACTCAGCAAGCGTTAAGGGAGCATCTGTTTTATTTAATTAATAAATATGTTCCGGAAAGCAATAGAAGTGATTTCTTCGAAAGTATTCTAAAAGATGATCTTCCTGTAAAAGGGATTCTTGCAGACCTGAACAGGGTAAAAGATGTCACTATGGATGAAAAAGATGGAGATTTATTAAGAGAGATTTATTTTAATTTTTGCTAAAAAGCGGCAAAGATCGTGCGTTTCAGCGACTTATTTTTTTATAGACGTATTGGAGCGAAATCAGCTGCATGATGATGACCGGATTCCACACCAACACCAGGTCAGTGAGGGAAGACTGTCTGGTCCTGCTGCAACTGGAGCTGGTTCATTTAAAACGGAGAGTGATTTTATGATGGATCTCTTTAGTGGACTGTCGTTGAAGAGGTAAGGGCAGAGTTATGATCGTGTCTCAATCTGTAATAACAAGGACGATCTTTTAAATATGAGATTAAAATACGCAGCGGGAGAACTGGTTTTTAATGACTCGTTGATTGTAACCCCAAAAATAACTAAGCATGAGTTAATGGTAACTCCTGGGTTTATCTGGGAGCCATGGCCAGATAATGGCGGGGACACAGTTTCATATAGAATTATTTTCCCACTTAAAAGCAATAACAGTGGCGATATTTATTTGGTTGTCAATTTTATTGAACCCGGGAACTCAGCCGCTTTAATATCGCACTGGATTTTTGCACCAGAAAAATTGTTGATGGGTGAGCAGAAAAGCCTGACTGGGGACGTAACTCAAAGATTAAAACGTTGGTTTAAGGAACAGGCGAGAACTTCATTACCTTTAAGCGGGGCCTGGGGCAGCATTGATGTAGCTTATGATGTTTATAACAGAACGGCTACAATCAATTGTCACTATCGTTCAGGCTGAGCTTAATATGAAGGATGATATATTCTTGTTAATGGATTTAGCAACAAAAAATGAGTACTCAATTCCAATGAAGGGCATCAGGTACAAATTTGACAGCATGGAGAAACAGCCACTTACACAAGATGACTGGCATGATATGGATACGTTAATGCACTATTTTGGTCCTTAGCGTTTGCTAAGCAACGAAGAGACACGACTAAGAAATGTTGTAGCGCTTTACCACCACGCAATTGAAAAGGAATTTATATGATAGATCTAAGATTATCAGATTCTGAACTCAGAACATACGCCAGGAAATATGCGCATCTACTTCCTGAGCTATCGCCTCAACTCATCAACCGGATGGCTTACGAACATCAGCCAATGCCTGATGAAAAGCCCGTAAAACCTGAGTGGATGTATACGCTGAAACAACACATTTCTGACGTTGAAGCCTTAGATAAAGCCAAAGGTTTACTCATGGGACTGGCTGTTGGTGATGCAGTGGGGACCACTCTGGAATTCCAGACTCGCGACAGTTCTCACATTTACGATATGGTGGGCGGTGGTCCTTTCAATCTTAAGGCCGGAGAGTGGACCGATGACACCTCAATGGCACTGTGTCTGGCAGAAACGTATATTGAAAAGGAAAGTTGTGACACTGCTTTATTCAGGAAAAAGTTAATTCAGTGGTACAAAACGGGGCATAATAGCGCGAATGGAGTTTGTTTCGATATCGGTAATGCGACCCGCTATGCTCTCGAACAAGTAATTAAACATGGTACTGATTGGATTGGTAACACCGCCCCTGATACAGCAGGGAACGCCTCGTTGATTCGTCATGCACCCGTAGCAATTTTTAGGCGAAAATCATTCATTGATGGCTGGCGTGATGCCAAAAGACAATGTATAGCAACACATCGAGCACCAGAGTCAATAAATAGCTGTCAGTACTTAAACTCCATTTTACATTACCTTTTAAATGGTTTAGATAAAAATGAAGCCTTCGCGCCTCATAAAATGTCTTTAATGGTAAGACCTCTGATCATCAATGCCGGTGAATATAAAGAAAAGCATCGTGACCAAATTCGCTCCTCCGGTTACGTTATCGACACACTGGAAGCCGCCTTATGGGCTGTCTGGCATACAGACAATTTCAAAGATGCCATTTTGCTGGCGGCAAATCTTGCTGATGACGCTGATAGCGTGGCAGCCACCGCAGGCCAGTTAGCAGGCGCATTGTATGGACTGTCAGGCATTCCTGCACAGTGGGTTGATAAAATAGTCGATAAAGACAGAATCCTTTCGATGGCAGAAGAGCTGTTTCACCTCGCACCGGAAGAAACGGATTAATTTCGACATCCTGTTTCAGGCAGGGGATTCTTTTGTTGCGCTGATATAACCCGGAAGGGTCGCTGGCATTCGTTATGAATGCTCTCACCAGCGGCCCGGCGTTAGATACTCCGTAAGCCATTTCCTCCCCTTGCCCATATTCATCCTGCCTGCCCGAACGCAATCTTTTTCCTATGACCCACCCCTTGCTTGAACCCATTCCCTGTGCCAAACCCCCTGAAAAACTCACCCATCATCACTATTCCCTCTGGCTATAACCTGCCGTTATACCCTCCTGCTAAACAAGCATTCGTCACCTTTCAGAACGCATGAAATAGTGGTTTCAGAACCTGATCTTTTGGCTGAAACGAGAGACAACATGCTAATCCCACAACCCTATTTACTCTTTCTTGGCGATGTTACCGATCCCCTCGCGGCAAAAACGGCGCGCGGTATTCATATCTGGCGGCCGGAGCAGTGCGTTGGCGAAATTAAACTGCCGGGCTGCACGGTCAGTCTGGGTCTGGATGAACTGGATATTCCCGGCGCCAAAGCACGTGGCGCGAAAACGCTGGTGCTGGGCACGGCGAATGCCGGCGGCTATCTGCCTGCACACTGGCTGGAAACGATTAAAAGTGCCATTCAGGCAGGTATGAATGTGGCCAGTGGTCTGCACCATCGGCTGGTGGACGAACCGGAACTGGTCGCGCTTGCGCAGGTTGCTGGCGTTGAGCTGTTCGACCTGCGTCATATGCGTCCGGCGCTCAGTGTGGGCAGCGGTAAGAAGCGCTCAGGTAAGCGCATCCTGACCGTGGGTACGGACTGCTCTGTGGGCAAGATGTACACCTCTCTGGCGCTGGAAGCGGCGATGCGTGCGCGCGGCATGAAAGCTGATTTTCGTGCCACGGGACAGACCGGTATTCTGGTCGCAGGGGAGGGTATTGCTGTGGATGCGGTCATCGCTGACTTTATTGCCGGTGCCGCAGAAGCGCTGTCACCGGCGAATGACGAGGACCACTGGGATATCGTTGAAGGGCAGGGATCATTGTTCCATCCCTCCTATGCGGGCGTGAGTATGGGGCTGATGCACGGTGCGCAACCACACTGGCTGGTGATGTGTCATGAAATGGGACGTCCCCATATGCGTCATTTGCCACACCAGCCCATGGTCAGCCTTCAGGCGTGCGTGGAAGCCAATCTGCGTGCCGCGCAGGTGACCAGTGAGTCGGTTCAGCTCGCTGGCTTTGCAATCAACACCTCCAATTATAGTGAAGAAGAGGCGCTCGCTTATTGTGCCGAAATCAGCGCTGAGTTCGGCTTACCGGCCACGGATCCGGTGCGCTTTGGTATTGATGAGATCGCCGCACTGCTTCAGGAGCGTGGCTGAAATGCGACAGTTGCAGATTGAGGTGGTGGAGCTGCCGCTGGCGCGACCCTTTGCTATCGCACGCGGTACCCGAACCGCCGTGACGGTCATCCGGGTCACACTGGAGCAGGAGGGTTTCATCGGGCAGGGCGAATGTACCCCGACGGCGCGTTACGATGAGTCGCCGGATAGCGTTCAGGCCATGCTCGAAGCCGTTCGTACTGAGGTAGAGTCGGGCCTGAGCCGTCATGATCTGCAACAGCGTTTACCCGCCGGTTCTGCGCGCAACGTGCTGGACTGTGCGCTGTGGCGACTTGATGCCGCCCGGGCGAATCAGACGCTGTGGCAAATGAGTGCGTGCTCTCAGCCTGAGTCAGTCATTACGGCAGAAACCCTTAGCCTGGATACGCAGGAAAATATGGCTCTCGCAGCGGCGGATGCCGTGTCACGAGGCGCCATCCTGCTCAAAATTAAGCTCGACCGCAGTGAGATTCTGGAGAAGGTGGCGGCGATTCGTGCAGCGGCACCGCATGCCACGCTCATTATCGACGCCAATGAAGCCTGGTCGGGGCTGGAACTGGAAAGCCTGCTGGTGGCACTGAAGGCCTTCAATATTGCGATGGTCGAGCAACCCCTTCCCACCGGACAGGATCATGACCTGCAACGCTTTAAGCATCCCATACCAGTCTGTGCCGATGAGAGTTGTCATACGCGGGCGGATATTGCCGGATTACGCGATCGTTACGAAATGATCAATATCAAGCTGGATAAGTGCGGTGGCCTGACGGAAGCGCTGGCGATGGCGGATGAAGCCCGGACGCTGAATATGCGCATCATGGTCGGTTGCATGCTGGGCTCGTCACTGGCCATGGATGCAGCATTGCCCGTCGCGGTTAACGCAGAGTTCGTGGATCTGGATGGCCCCATCTGGCTTGCCGCCGACAGTTCTCCTTTTTTGAGCTACTCCGAAGGCCGCATCTGGCTATAACTCTGCGAGGCGACGATGACGGACACACAACGTACTTCTCCTGCAACCCGCGCTGCCTTGCCATCCCCCGTGCTGGCGATTCAGGATCTCAGCGTCTCGTTTCATGGACGCAGCGGTGAAAATCAGGCGCTCAAAGGCATCAGTTTTGCCATTCATCCCGGTGAAATTGTCGCTGTAGTGGGCGAAAGCGGCTCCGGTAAATCGGTCACGTCGCTGGCTGTGATGGGCCTGCTGGCAAATAACGGCCGAATCGATCGCGGCAGTATGCAGTTTTGCGACCGGAGCGGAAACGTGCATGCGTTAGAAACGCTGGATGACGCTCAGCGCCGCACACTGCGTGGCCGTGAAATGGCGATGATCTTTCAGGAGCCCATGACGTCGCTGAATCCGGTGCTGCGCGTTGATGACCAGCTTATGGAGGCATTACGCGATCACCATCTGTGTGACAAAAAGCAGGCCCATGCGCGCGTGCGTGAACTGCTGCGACAGGTGCGAATCGCCGATGTGGATCGCGTCATGAAAAGCTATCCGCACTCGCTGTCAGGCGGCATGCGGCAGCGTGTGATGATTGCGCAGGCCCTTGCCTGTGACCCGCAACTCCTGATTGCTGATGAGCCGACCACTGCGCTGGATGTCACCGTTCAGGCGCGCATTCTCCATATTCTGCGTGACCTGCAACGCGAGAAACAGATGGCGGTGCTGTTTATCACCCATGATATGGGCGTGGTAGCGGAAATCGCCGATCGCGTGGTGGTCATGCTGCGTGGCGAAGTGGTCGAGCAGGGAACCGTATCTGAGATTTTTGCCGCCCCGAAGCACGCTTATACCCAGGCGTTACTGGCGGCAGTGCCAAAACTCGGCGATATGCGGGAACACACGTGGCCGCAACGCTTTCCTCTGCCGGGTGCGGGCGAGGCTGTGCAAAGCGAACAGCAAACCGCTCGCTATGATGTCGCGCCGCTGCTGGATGTGCGCGGCCTGAAAGTCTATTACCCGATCCGCAGCGGCATCTTTTCAAGCCTTACGCATCATGTGCATGCAGTGGAACAGATTGATTTCAGTCTGTGGCCCGGTGAAACCCTGGCCATCGTGGGTGAAAGCGGCTGCGGCAAATCGACCACCGGACGGGCGCTGATGCGCCTCATCAACAGTGAAGCTGAAAGCATTCATTTTGAAGGAAAGGAAATCTCTGACCTGAAAGAGGCCGCGTTCCAGCCGCTGCGCCGTGAAATCCAGATGGTGTTTCAGGATCCTTATGCCTCACTGAATCCCCGCCTGACAGTGGGTTTTACCATTGCCGAGCCATTGCTATTACATGGCATGGTCTCTTCACTTGAACAGGCTTCCCCACAGATTGATGCGCTGCTGAAGAGCGTCGGTCTCCTGCCAGAGCATGCGCGTCGTTATTCGCACGAATTTTCGGGTGGTCAGCGTCAGCGTATTGCCATTGCCCGCGCTATGGCGCTGAAACCGAAAGTCATTATTGCGGATGAGGCGGTATCGGCGCTGGATGTCTCAATTCAGGCACAGGTGGTCAATCTGATGATGGACCTGCAGCAGCAAACGGGCGTGGCATGGATTTTCATCTCTCACGATATGGCGGTCGTGGAGCGTATTGCGAATCGCGTCGCGGTGATGTACCTCGGCCAGATTGTGGAGCTTGGACCACGTCAGTCGGTCTTTAATCAGCCGCAACATCCCTATACCCAACGTCTGCTGGCTTCCGTGCCAGTCGCCGATCCAGAGAACCGTCAGCCCCGTCTTTTCGATGACAGCGAAATTCCCTCGCCGCTGCGTAAGGTGGGTGAAACGGTCACTAAACCCCGTTATCGCCAGGTTGCGCCCCAGCATTGGGTCGCTGACGGCATTGCATTGTAATTATCCTCAACGACCAGGAGAATCTATGAAAACGCTGTTTCGCCGTACTTCGCTAACCCTCGCATTGACGACGACGCTGGTCATGACTGCGCAGGCACAGGATCTGCGCATTTCAATGTATGCCGATATCACGGGGCTGGATCCACATGACACCTCAGATAATGTCAGCTACTCGGTGCAGAGCGGCATCTTTGAGCGGTTGTTCCAGTTTGATCCCGCGATGAAGCTGCAGCCCTGGCTGGCGACCGGTTATACCTCTAATGACAGTGCCACCGAATTTACGCTGACGCTGCGCAAAGGTGTCACTTTCCAGGACGGTACCCCGTTTGATGCCGATGCGGTCAAAGCAAACCTTGATCGTCTGGCAGATCAGAAAAAAGGGCTGAAGCGTAATAGCCTCTACAAAATGATCGATAAGGTCACGGTAATGGCACCCGACCAGGTAAAAATCGATCTGAATCAGTCGTTCGGGGCCTTTATCAACACGCTGGCGCATCCTTCGGCGGTGATGTGGAGTCCATCCATTCTTAAGCAATACCCGGACGAAGCGCAGTTGCGACTGCATCCGGTCGGCACCGGTCCGTTTAAATTTGTTAACTGGACACCGGGCAAAGCGGTCACGCTGGTGAAGTATGACGGTTACTGGCAGAAGGGATGGCCTAAAGTTGACCATGTCATCTTCTCGCCGAGTCCGGAAGATGCGACACGCGTCGCCGCATTAAAATCGGGGCAGGTGGATGCCATCTGGCCACTGCCTTCAGACCTGATCGCCGCCGTGAAACAGGACAGCCATCTCTCCATTCAGCGCGATCCGAGCATTTATCTCTATTACATGGCGATCAACACGCAGCACAAGCCGCTGGCGGATGTTCGGGTGCGTCAGGCCATCAACTATGCGATTGACCGTAATCTGTGGCTGAAAGTGGCCTTTGCCGGTCTGGGTAAACCTGCCACATCCGCTATACCGGAAGGCGTACAGTTCTACCAGAAACAAACCGATCCTGAGTACAGTTATGCGCCGGATAAGGCCAAAGCCTTGCTGAAAGCGGCGGGCTATCCGAATGGTCTGGATCTTAAGCTCTGGGTGACCAATGCCACGGCCAGCGTCCGTGCCGCTCAGGTGCTGAAAGCGCAACTGGCCACGGCAGGCATTCGGGCCACGGTGACGCCGATGGATTCCGGCACGCGCAACGCTAAGTTGTGGGGTGTACAGGACCCGAAAAAGGCCGAGTTTGACCTCTATTATGGTGGCTGGTCGACCTCAACAGGCGATGCCGACTGGGCGCTGCGTCCGCTGTTTGCCACCGAATCCTGGGTGCCGACCTCCTATAACGTCTCCTACTTCAGTAATCCTGACGCAGACAAAGCGATTGCAGCCGGGCTGGCGACGGCCGATCCGGCAAAGCGCGGCATTGCCTATGCACAGGCGCAAAAGGTCTTGTGGAAAGAAGCGCCGGTGGCGTTCCTTGGTACGCCAGACAACCTGGTGGGCAAGCGTAGCACCCTGAGCGGCGTTTCAATGCTGCCTGATGGCAATTTCCTGTTCACTCAGGCGTCCTTTAAATAAGACGGTTCTTCTCTCGTCACCCCTCCCGAAAGGGGCGGAGACGTGAGGAGGCCAGTCACACCTCATTTCAGGGAATGGCATGTTTGCATACATCATTCGCCGATTACTGGAGATGATCCCGGTTTTGCTGGTGGTCTCGTTGCTGGTATTCGGTTTTATCAAGCTCATGCCGGGCGACCCGGCGCGCGCTTATGCCGGACCGGATGCGCCCATCGAGGCCATCGAGGCGGCGCGTCAGCATCTCGGGCTTAACGATCCGCTGCCGCAACAGTATCTCCACTGGATCGGCAGCCTGTTGCAGGGCGATCTGGGCACCACCTATCGCACTCAGCAACCGGTGCGGGAGGTGATCCGACAGGGCTTTATGCCGACGCTGTGGCTGGCTTTAGCGGGTTTTACCTGGTCGGTTATTCTCGGGTTGTTATTCGGCGTGATGGCGGCCCTGAAACGGGGAAGATGGCAGGACTGGACGCTGATGAGCGTGGCGGTAGGCGGTATTTCGATGCCCGCCTTCTGGCTGGGGCTGTTGCTTATTCAGTTCGTCGCGATGCCTTTTGGGCTGTTTTCGGTCAGCGGTTTCAACCAGGCCAGCGATATTGTCCTGCCCGCTATCACGCTGGGTTCGTCGGTTGCGGCGGTCATGGCGCGCTTTACCCGTTCGGCCTTTCTTGAGGTGGCGCAGGAAGATTACGTGCGCACCGCCAAAGCCAAAGGACTGCGTAACCGGCTGGTAACGTGGAAGCATGTGATGCGCAATGCGCTCATTCCGGTGATTACCATGCTGGGTCTGCAGTTCGGTTTTCTGCTGGGTGGCTCCATCGTCGTCGAGAGTGTTTTCAACTGGCCAGGGTTAGGCTGGTTATTGATTGAGTCGATCAAAGCGCAGGATCAGCCGGTGATTCAGGCACTCGTGATGCTGTTCGTGTTTGAATTTATTGTGATTAATCTGCTGGTCGATCTGCTTTACGCGGTGGTCAATCCGGCCATTCGTCTGCGACAGGAGCCGAAATGAGTAGTCAATCGCTGACTGACAACCCGCCTCAGATCATTCGTTCGCCGTGGCGTGATTTCCTGCATGCCTTCGTGCGTAACCCTCTGGCACTGGTCTCAGGCGGCTTTGTGCTGCTGTTGATTGTGGTGGCGATCTTTGCGCCCTGGCTGGCGCCCTGGGATCCTATGGCCCCGGACTGGATGGCGTTATCGTCACCGCCAACGGCGGCACACTGGATGGGGACCGATGAACTGGGGCGCGACCTGCTTAGTCGCATTATCTATGGCGCGCGTATTTCGCTCTATATCGGCGTGCTGTCGGTGACGATCGGCATGCTGGTCGGGGTCATGTTCGGGTTACTGGCGGGCTATTACGGCGGTTGGGTTGATATGTTGATCATGCGCGGTGCCGACGTCTTATTCGCGTTTCCCGGCATGTTGCTGGCCATTGCGGTGGTGGCGCTGCTGGGGACGGGCCTTAACAATGTCATTATCGCGGTCGCGGTATTCAGCGTGCCGGTATTTGCCCGCATCGTGCGGGCATCGACGCTCTCTCTGAAGCAGGCTGCCTATGTTGAAGCCGTACGCTGTGCCGGTGCGCCAGACCGCGTGATTATTCTGCGGCATATTCTGCCCGGCACGCTCTCCAGCGTAATTGTCTATTTTACCATGCGCATTGGTACCAGTATTCTGACTGCGGCGGGCCTGAGTTTTATCGGACTGGGTCCGGAGCCAGACGTGCCGGAATGGGGCAATATTCTGGCGATGAGCCGCAGCATGATGATGGCCGGATCCTGGCACATGAGCGTATTTCCAGGGCTGGCGATTTTTATCACCGTGCTGGCATTCAATCTGCTTGGCGACGCGTTGCGCGATACACTCGATCCCAAACTCAAAGGCTGACGATGGATTACCAACAACTACAGCGCGATCTGCTGCTTGATCGCTGGCGTAACCTGCGTCAGCTTGGGCAGCCACGAAGCGCCTGCGGACCCACTAATCGCATCAGCGATGTTGCGGGCGTGCGTGTCGGACATTACACGCTGAATGAAGGCGAAAAGCAGACTGGCGTCACCGCTATCCTGCCGCCGGGCGATAATCTGTTTCTCACACCGCTGCCGTGTGGGGCTGAGGTGCTGAACGGCTTTGCGAAACCCGTCGGACTGGTTCAGATAGAGGAACTTGGCGTGCTTCAGACGCCGATTCTGCTCAGTAACACGCTGGCGGTTGGCACGCTGTTTACCGCGCTGGTGCGCGATGCCATCCGTCATAACCCGGAACTGGGCCGGACGTTGCCCACGGTGAATCCACTGGTGCTGGAGTGCAACGATGGCTGGCTGAATGATATCCAGGCGCTGGCAATCAGTGAGGATATGGCTAAGGCGGCGCTGCAGACGGCCTCCGCAGACTTCGCGCGTGGCAGCGTCGGCGCGGGACGCGGGATGAGCTGTTTCAGTCTGAAAGGGGGCATCGGAACCGCCTCACGGGTAATTCCTTCACTCAACGCCACGCTTGGCGTGCTGGTATTGGCCAATTTCGGTGCGCTGGAGGCACTCACACTGGATGGCGTCCGGGCGGGCGAGATGATTGCGCCGCTGCTCGCCGGAGAGGCGCCGCAGCGTGATGCCGGCTCTGTCATCATCATCATGGCAACAGATGCCCCGCTGGACACACGGCAGCTAAAGCGCATCGCGAAGCGAGCCGGTGCCGGTCTTGGAAGGCTGGGCAGTTACTGGGGACACGGCTCGGGCGATATTGCCGTGGCGTTTTCCACGCAACCGCTGCCACTGCCGCCACAGGACGACACGCTGGAGCCGCTGTTTGCTGCCGCAGCGGATGCAACGGAACAGGCTGTACTCGATGCCTTGTTGAGCGCAGAGGCTGTTACTGGCTTTCGCGGTCATCATCGTCCCTCACTGACGCAGATTCTGGATAAATTAACCTCATGAAAATTTTTATCTCGGCCGACATTGAAGGTATCGCGGGGGTCATGCGCCCGGAGCAATGTTCACCCGGCCACCCGGAGCATCAGATCGCCCGTGGTCTGATGGAGCAGGAAGTGAATGCCGCGATTGCGGGTGCGTTTGCGGGTGGGGCAACCGAAGTGGTGGTTGCAGACAGCCATGCTCAGATGACCAATTTGCGTGCGGAAAATATCGATCCCCGCGCCCGACTGGTGCAGGGCAAACCCCGCTGCCTGTCGATGGTGGAGGGGATAGAACAGCAGACGTTCGACGGGCTGTTTCTGGTGGGATTTCACAGCGCAGCAGGTGAATCTGGCGTACTGGCGCATACCATTAACGGTCGGGCATTCTGGCGTATCCATATTAATGATCTGGTGATGGGCGAAACCGATATTTATGCGGCTGCCGCTGCTGAACAGGGCACGCCATTGCTGCTGGTCACGGGTGACGATCAGTTACAGAGCTGGATAGCGGAATATTACCCAGCGGTCGATTACGTCTGTGTAAAGCGCGCCATTTCGCATACCTGCGCGGAATCGGTCAGTCCGCAGGCGGCACAGCATGCGATCGCTGCCGCGGCAAGTGCCGCACTGCAACATCTCCATCAGGTGAGCACAACCCGCCTGACGGCACCTTACACGATGCGGCTTCAGGCCACTAAACCTGTACTGGCCGATCTGTTCAGTCTTATCCCCGGCGTCACGCGCCTTGATGCCGTTACCGTGGCGTATCAGGCGGAGAAAATGGAAACGTTGATCAGCTTACTCAGTGCATTCTCCTATCTGGCGAGTACGCAGTCGTAGCAACTTTATGCCGGGGCTGCACTGGTTTTGCGGTACAGTTTTTGCAGCAGGATAATGATTGCTCTCACTCTCCGCCGGTACAGCTGGTTGAAGAGGCCTCCGTGTCCGGTATTCCATCCAGGGTAAATCATCATGCGGCTCCGCCATATAGAAGTCTTTCAGGCCATCGTACAGACCGGCAGCATCAGCGCAGCGGCGCGCCTGCTGAATGTGTCGCAGCCGAATATCAGCCGTGTGCTGAATCACGCTGAACAGCAGCTGGGATTTGCGCTGTTTGAGCGACGGCTACAGGGAATGAGTGTGACGGCAGAAGGGCGACGTCTGCTGCCTGAAATAGAGGATCTCTGCCAGCGCCTGCAATCCATTACCCAGCTCACCGAACAGCTAAGGCGTGGCGAAGGGCAACTCGTTCGCGTTGGCGCCGCTCACGCGTTTGGTCAGATGGTGATGGCTCCCGCGCTGGTCACCTGGCGGCAACAGATGGCCTCGGTCAGTGTGGAACTGGTCACCGAGCACTTCAGTACCTTATGCCAGATGATTCTGGATAATCAGCTCGATTTCGCGCTGGTCTTTGGTCAGCAGGTCGATGCGGATCTTCTGGCCGAGCCTCTGTTTCAGTCCTCCATGGTGGCGCTGCTACCGCTCACTCATCACTGGCATGAACCCGTTACGCTGGAGTGGTTGTGCAACAATAATTTACTGATGATGCAGGCGCAGGATCCGCTTGGACGCGTACTTCACCGTGCGCTGCGCGATAAGAAACTGAACCCCGCCGTGTCATTGTCGATTAAAACCTATTCGGTCATTGCAGATATGGTGCTGGCAGGCGGCGGCACGGGCGTCGTGGATCTCTTCACCGCCTGCCGCTATGCCGAACAGTTAAAGCTGCTGCCCATAGCACAACCTCTGCCGTTTGAAGTGATGCTGATCAGCCGCCGTGACCAGCCGCAGTCGCAGTCCACTCTGCAACTTAAGCAGGTCATCCGTAACAGGCTGTGGGAGATCGCCCGGCAGTGTGAGGCGCAGTTTATCCGTGGCTGAACAGGTGCCGTTTCAGGTGAAGAGAAGGGGAAGAGGGTGCGCTCAGGTAGCTTTAGATTCTTTTGGCGGGTTTTGCAGAAGAAGGAGAGGAGCTAAAGCAGTAAACTTTTAAGTCATGATTCCAGCGTTGCGGGAATCTGCTGACAGACACTACTGTGAGAGCGTTAAAAAGAAAAACCCACGCCATTGCGTGGGTCTTAGCGAGTCTGTCAGGTTTTATGGGGTTGCTTAAACCGCATGAAAAAATCAGACGTTAAACAGGAAGTTCATCACATCGCCATCTTTCACGATGTACTCTTTACCTTCTGAACGCATCTTGCCGGCTTCTTTCGCACCTTGCTCGCCTTTATAGGCGATAAAGTCTTCAAACGCGATGGTCTGGGCGCGGATAAAACCTTTCTCAAAGTCGGTATGGATTTTACCGGCTGCCTGTGGGGCTGTTGCGCCAACCGGGATGGTCCATGCACGCACTTCTTTCACGCCAGCGGTGAAGTAGGTCTGCAGGTTAAGCAACGAGTAACCGGCGCGGATCACGCGGTTCAGGCCCGGTTCTTCCAGTCCCAGTTCGGCCATGAACTCGTCACGGTCTTCATCTTCCAGCTCAGCAATGTCAGACTCAACAGCGGCACACACAGGCACCACCACAGAACCTTCTGCTTCGGCGATAGCGCGCACCTGATCCAGGTACGGGTTGTTCTCGAAACCATCTTCATTGACGTTAGCAATGTACATGGTGGGTTTCAGGGTCAGGAAGCTCAGATAGCGGATGGCCGCTTTGTCGTCTGCATCCAGATCCAGTGAACGCAGCATGCCTGCTTCAGAAAGATGCGGCAGGCATTTTTCCAGTGCAGCCAGCTCGGCTTTGGCATCTTTGTCGCCGCCTTTGGCTTTCTTCTGCACACGCTGAATCGCACGTTCACAGGTCTCAAGATCGGACAGGGCCAGTTCGGTGTTGATCACATCAATATCTTCAGCCGGGTTCACTTTACCCGCCACGTGGATGATGTTGTCGTTTTCAAAGCAGCGCACCACGTGGCCGATCGCTTCGGTTTCGCGGATGTTGGTCAGGAACTGGTTGCCCAGGCCTTCACCTTTTGACGCGCCTTTCACCAGGCCCGCGATATCGACGAATTCCATGGTAGTCGGCACCACGCGCTGTGGCTTAACAATCTCAGAAAGCTGGTCGAGACGCAGGTCAGGCATTGGCACCACACCGGTGTTTGGCTCAATGGTGCAGAAAGGGAAGTTAGCCGCTTCGATGCCCGCTTTAGTCAGCGCGTTGAACAGAGTGGATTTACCGACGTTCGGCAGGCCCACGATACCGCATTTGAATCCCATGGTTTGATACCCTTTATAACTGGATGGACAGCACGTCAGGCGACGGACTGTCGGAGACGAATAGAAAAATTTCGCGCATTATACACGGAATCACGACGATTCGGGCGTTTAAGCAGGCTTGAAGGCGTGCAGCCGGTTCATCGCCTTGATGCGATCCTCTTTCAGCCACAGTTCGGTGCAGCGCACCGCTTCATCAATGGCATCATCAATCAGCTTCTGCTCACTGGCAGGCGGCTTGCCCAGTACAAATCCGGTTACCTTATTGCGATCGCCGGGATGCCCGATGCCGATGCGGAGCCGATGAAAATTGTTGTTGTTGCCCAGTTTGCTGATGATGTCTTTCAGACCGTTGTGACCGCCATGGCCGCCGCCCTGCTTGAATTTCGCCACGCCGGGTGGCAGATCAAGTTCATCGTGTGCCACCAGAATCTCTTCCGGCGCGATGCGATAAAAGGTCGCCATCGCAGCAACCGCTTTACCGCTCAGGTTCATAAAGGTGGTCGGCACCAGCAGGCGCACATCCTCTCCGGCGATCATCAGGCGGGCGGTGTAGCCGTAGAATTTGCCTTCCTCTTTCAATGACTGATTGTGGCGCTCAGCCAGTAAATCAAGATACCAGGCACCCGCATTGTGGCGCGTGGCGGCATATTCAGCGCCCGGATTGGCAAGGCCCACAATCAGTTTAATGCTGCTCACAATGATTATCCTGCTGTTATTGCGAAAGGGCGTTAGTTTACTTCGCCACAGCCAGGATGACAAAGCACAAGCGCCTAAATGGTTCAGTGAAGTGATTAATCATTTTCTATCTAAATCAACAGGCTGGACTCAGGGCCAGGGAATGCTTTATGACTGATGTGTGATCCAGTCCGCAACGTAATCTTTACCCATTGCCTAAACTTATGGCACTTAACATTGTGTGCGGTCATTTTCTCATAAGGATGGGGGTGCAGCATGAAATACCAACACTGCCGTGTAGCAGGTAACAGCTTGATGGTACTGGGATTAGTGACAATGGTGCTGGGCGTCGGCTTCTCAATTATTAATCAGCTCCCCTCACTTGATCTGCCACAACTTCTGGCTCAGGGGGCGATTTTAGGCATCTTTATTGGTGCGCTGCTATGGCTGGTGGGCGCCGGTCTGAGTGGTCGTGAAAAGGTAGAAGATCGTTATTACTGGCTGCGTCACTATGACAAACGCTGCCGCAGATCGCACAACTCACATCATTAAGTGAGTGCAGCCGGGACCGGATGCTGCGCAGTGCAGTTCCGGCCACTGGCTTTCGCGTGATAAAGCGCCGCATCTGCCAGTGCCAGTAAATCCTCAAAGCCCTGATGCGGTTGGGTCAGCGTTGCGAATCCAATGCTGACTGAATAGGTAATCTCATTGGGCTGTGACTTACAAACCGCCAGTCGTGTCGCTTCACACCAGGCTTCCGTCTCCTTTGCTCCGGCCGGGATTATCGCCGCAAACTCCTCTCCACCCAGCCTTGCAAAGCGCCCGTCAGCAGGCATCAGCTCTCTGACAATGCCGCAAAAGTGGATCAAAATCTGGTCACCCTGCTGATGCCCATACCGATCATTAATGCTCTTGAAGTGATCAAGATCGAACAGGATTGCACTATAAGGCCGGTTCTGACGGCGGCAATGCGCCACAATTTTTTCTGCTTCGTTAAATAAAGCACGGCGATTCCAGGCGCTGGTCAGCGGATCGTGCAGGGAAGTGTGTTTCAACACGCTCTGCATCCGCTCATTCACCATGGCCAGAATGGTAAATGTCAGGCCAATGACAAACAGAATGGACTCCAGAATCACGTAAACCGAGAAGTCCGATCCGCCAATGGCACCATGCCTGGTACTGGCAATGGCGCTATCCAGAAAAATGCGCGCCAGATGAAACAGCAGGTGAATCCACAGCAGCAACTGTGCAGGCCAGAAAGTCGATTTTAGCGAGTCACGAGCCAGCCAGACCAGTTGAATAAATGCTGCGGTATAGGCCATACAGGCGATACACAGCACAAATACTCGCCTGGGCAAGCTGTAATAGAAGGCCGGAAAGCAGCAGAGGAGTGCCCAGAGCAGCGCGCCCAGCAGCCAGTGGGTACCGATGGGTTTGCCACTCAAGCGCCGCAACGCATTTAACAATCCGCCATAAGCCAGCATCACTAAAACATTGCCCACCGCAATCGGCAGAAAATGCAGACCACTGCTGCGCAGGCTACTTAAGAACACGGAAATCAGGGTAAATATCAGCGACAGGCAGGTGAAGCCCAGAACGCGGTCATACTGCGATCCAATCCAGGCAAAGACCATGATGATGCTCAGAAACCCCAGTACATAAAGCTCGCAAATAAATAAGGTATAGATATCGAGGTTCATGAGGGCCGGGTTCTTATTAAAATTGCGTTGCAAATTACCACTTAACGGCATCGGGCAGAAGCGGGGAACGCAGCGTTTTACTAAAAGAGTGAGTGGCGTTGAAAATAGGGGATAGTGGGGAAATTTATCGCGGAAAAATCAGAAAAAGAAGTGCGTTAGTCGGGCGACTGGCTGGCTTAAAAAAACCGGGCACAGGGCCCGGTTCCGCGAAGAATTAATGCTCGAACATCGCCGAGATCGATTCTTCGTTACTGATGCGGCGAATCGCTTCGGCCAGCATGCCAGATAAAGTCAGCGTGCGCACATTCGGCAGTGACTTAATCTCGTCAGACAGTGGGATGGTATCGCAGACGATCACCTGGTCCAGAACGGATTTACGCAGGTTTTCAACCGCATTGCCGGAGAAGATCGGGTGCGTCGCGTAAGCAAACACGCGTTTAGCACCACGCTCTTTCAGCGCTTCAGCCGCTTTGCACAGCGTGCCGCCGGTGTCGATCATGTCGTCGACCAGCACACAGTCGCGGCCAGCAACGTCACCAATAATGTGCATCACCTGAGAAACGTTCGCGCGAGGGCGGCGTTTATCAATGATAGCCATATCGGTGTCGTTCAGCAGTTTAGCGATAGCACGGGCACGTACTACGCCACCAATATCGGGAGAAACAACAATCGGGTTTTCCAGACCGATCTGCATCATATCTTCCAGCAGGATCGGACTGCCAAATACGTTATCAACCGGGACGTCGAAGAAGCCCTGGATCTGCTCGGCGTGCAGGTCAACCGTCAGAACACGGTCAACACCGACGCTGGAAAGGAAGTCTGCCACTACTTTTGCGGTGATTGGCACACGCGCGGAACGCACGCGGCGATCCTGACGGGCATAACCAAAGTAGGGAATGACTGCGGTAATACGACCAGCAGAAGCACGACGCAGCGCGTCGACCATCACAACCAGTTCCATCAGATTATCGTTGGTGGGGGCACAGGTGGACTGGATGATGAAAATATCACCACCGCGTACATTTTCGTTAATCTGTACGCTCACTTCACCATCACTGAAACGTCCTACAGCGGCGTCTCCCAGGCTGGTGTAAAGGCGGTTGGCAATACGTTGTGCTAGTTCCGGGGTGGCGTTACCAGCAAATAGCTTCATATCAGGCACGAGAAGAACCTCAGGCTTTGCGTCCAGAGAATGAACGGCATGACAGTAACCGGCGCGTACAGTCATGTGCGTTCACACGGGTGTGTTGATGCGAAACGTGCAGTGTCTGGAACGTGGTGACACTGTCACGCAATCGCTAATCGCCTCGCAGGGTACGCTGTAGCGGCGAAACATTTACGCCCCGGGCTACAAATCCGCGCACCCCATTCGGGGCAAGCTCCAGCACCTGACGGGCAGCAGACTCAGTGTCGAATTCAGCAAACACACAAGCGCCCGTGCCAGTCAGGCGTGACGGCGCGTATTCTAGCAGCCAGGAAACAAGCTCATCAACCTTACGAAAACGTTTTCTTACCACTGCTTCACAATCATTGGTGAAGGGTGCAGCTAAAAGCGTCGATAAACTGCGCGATGGGGTATCACGCGTCAGTTCGGGGTCGTTGAATACCACTGGTGTGCTGATGTTCACGCCGGGATGAGCGACAAGATACCACTTTTCTTCCGGCTCTGCGGGCTGAAGTTGTTCACCCACTCCCTGCGCAAAAGCCGCGAAGCCGTGCACAAACACCGGCACATCCGCGCCCAGTTTCACGCCAATTGCTGCCAGCTCATCCGGTGTGAAGCCGGTTTGCCACAGATGATTCAGCGCCACCAGTACGGTAGCAGCATCCGATGAACCTCCACCGAGGCCGCCCCCCATGGGCAGATGCTTCTCAATGGCGATCTGTGCGCCAGCACGAGCAGGCAGGCAATGCTTATTCAGGGCTGCCTGTTTCAGCCTATTTGCGGCGCGCACAATCAGGTTATCTGCATCCGCGACGCCTGCCACCGGCGTTAACAGCTTAATGGAATCGCTGTCATCAACGGTAATCTGCAACTGGTCACCGTAATCCAGAAACTGAAACAGCGTCTGCAGGTTGTGATAGCCGTCGGGACGACGGCCAGTGATGTAGAGAAAAAGATTCAGTTTTGCCGGGGCAGGCCAGTGGGTGATCATTGAACGGTCCAGCCGTCCATACGCAGTTTAATTCGCTGATCACCCTCTTTCAGCTCCAGGCTGGACGGCAGCGGTGGGGTAACTTTGCTATCGTAACCCGCAATAGACACCTGCCAGTTCTGGCCGTCGCGGCTGTAGTTCAGGCTGCTTAGCTGATAGTTCTCGTTAAGCTGATAATCGGTGGCATCGCCAGGCAGACCCATCATCCACTGGCGCAGGTTTGCCAGCGGAATGTTCATGCCAGTAAGTTGCGAAATCATCTTCTGTGCATCATTGCTGACGTAACGCTTGCCTTTGTTATCGACGATCTGCACCACCGAGCCCTGTGCATCAAGCTGCAGTTCGGTACTGCCCAGTGGATTGGTCAGCAGCAGGCGATAGCGATCAGGCGCGGTCTGTTGCCAGTTGAAGCGGGCATAGACTTTCTGCTTGTCAGAGAGGTAGGCAAAGGCACCGCGGGTCTGATAGTGCGTAACCTTTGAGACCGCCTGCTGATGCTGTTGCCACTGTGGCGCGGTAACGCTGGGGCCCGGGCCTTGCGGTTTGTTGACGCTACAGGCCGCCAGCAGGACGCTGGCAAGGGGCAAAAGGCGCAACAGATTGCGTGGTGTATTAAGCATCAAGTGGTCATCTCCTCGGACACATGTATTTTTCGTAACGGATAACGCTAACCGTCCCGGTTTTAACCGTCAATGCTGTTATGCAGCAAATTGCGCACGATCGGGTTAATCTTATTACAGTCATAGCCTTTGTATGGCTTTTCTTGATCTGCCGCATCTTGTAGAATGCGCATCACAAAACCCTGACATTATTGGGACATCCCAACTAAAACCGCCATGACGCTGCTCGCTCTCGGAATCAATCACAAGACAGCCCCCATTGCTCTGCGCGAACGCGTCTCGTTCGGGCCGGAGACGCTTGAGCAGGCGTTAAACAGCCTGTTATCACAGCCCATGGTGCAGAGCGGCGTGGTGTTGTCCACCTGTAACCGGACTGAACTTTACCTGAGTGTAGAGCAACAGGCCGACTTACAGGCGCGTCTTGTGAGCTGGTTATGTAATTATCATCAGCTGGATGAAGAGGATGTACGCAACAGCCTCTACTGGCATCAGGATAACGAGGCGGTCAGCCATCTGATGCGCGTCGCCAGCGGACTCGACTCCCTGGTACTCGGTGAACCCCAGATCCTCGGTCAGGTAAAAAAAGCGTTTGCTGACTCCTCGCGCGGTCAGGCACTGAGCAGTGAACTGGAGCGCATGTTCCAGAAAACCTTCTCTGTGGCCAAACGCGTGCGCACAGAAACCGATATCGGTGCTAACGCGGTCTCGGTGGCGTTTGCCGCCTGTACGCTGGCCCGCCAGATCTTCGAATCTCTCTCTTCCGTCAATGTATTGCTGGTCGGCGCAGGCGAAACCATTGAGCTGGTGGCGCGTCATCTGCGTGAGCATCAGGTCAAAAATCTCATCATCGCCAACCGTACCCGCGAGCGCGCTGAAACGCTGGCGGCGGAAGTGGGTGCGGAAGTGATCACGCTGGCGGAGATCGATGCCCGTCTGGCTGAAGCCGACATCATTATTTCGTCAACCTCCAGTCCGTTACCGATTATCGGCAAGGGAATGATGGAGCGCGCCCTGAAAGCGCGCCGCAACAAACCGATGCTGCTGGTCGATATTGCGGTGCCGCGCGACGTAGAGCCGGAGGTGGGCGATCTGCCTAACGCTTATCTCTACAGCGTGGATGACCTGCAGGCGATCATCGAACAGAACCTGGCGCAGCGCAAAGCGGCCGCGGTTCAGGCCGAAAGCATCGTGGTTCAGGAAAGCAGCGAATTCATGGCGTGGCTGCGCTCACAGGGCGCGGTGAATACGATCCGTGAATATCGTTCTCAGGCGGATGAAATCCGCGCTGAGCTGGAAGGCCGTGCGCTGCAGGCGCTGCAGCAGGGTGCCGATCCGCAGAAAGTCATGCAGGAACTGGCGCACAAGCTGACCAACCGTTTAATACATGCTCCAACCAAATCACTTCAGCAGGCCGCCCGCGATGGCGATAATGAACGCCTGCAGATTTTACGCGACAGCCTGGGTCTCGATTAGGTACACCGCTGTCGCCACCTGTTACGGGAATCCCACATTTAAATGAAGACCTCTATAGTTGCCAAACTGGAAGCCCTGCAGGAGCGCCACGAAGAAGTGGAAGCGATGCTGGGCGATGCTGGCGTGATCGCCGATCAGGAGCGTTTCCGTGCGCTGTCACGCGAATATGCCCAACTGACCGATGTGACCCGTTGCTTCCGCGACTGGCAGCAGGTACAGGAAGATATCGAAACGGCGCAGCAGATGCTCGACGACCCTGAAATGCGTGATATGGCGCAGGAAGAGTTGCAGGAAGCGCGTGAGAAAAACGACGTGCTGGAGCAGCAGTTGCAGGTTCTGTTACTGCCGAAAGATCCCGATGATGAGCGCGCCTGCTTTATTGAAGTGCGCGCCGGCACCGGCGGCGACGAAGCCGCGATCTTCGCCGGCGATCTGTTCCGTATGTACAGCCGCTATGCCGAAGCGCGTCGCTGGCGCGTGGAGATCATCAGCGCCAACGAAGGCGAGCATGGCGGTTACAAAGAAGTCATTGCTCGCGTGACCGGCGACGGTGCCTATGGGCGCCTGAAGTTTGAGTCAGGCGGCCACCGTGTGCAGCGTGTACCGGAGACCGAATCTCAGGGCCGTATTCATACCTCAGCCTGTACCGTTGCCGTGATGCCGGAAATTCCGGAAGCAGAACTGCCGGAGATCAATGCCGGTGACCTGAAAATCGATACTTTCCGTTCTTCTGGTGCAGGCGGTCAGCACGTTAACACCACCGACTCCGCGATTCGTATTACCCACCTGCCCACCGGCATCGTGGTGGAGTGTCAGGATGAACGTTCACAGCATAAAAACAAAGCCAAAGCGCTGGCGGTGCTGGGTTCGCGTATTCACGCGGCAGAGATGGCCCGCCGTCACGCTGCCGAAGCCAGTACCCGCCGCAACCTGCTGGGCAGCGGCGACCGCTCTGACCGCAACCGTACCTATAACTTCCCGCAGGGCCGCGTGACCGATCACCGTATCAACCTGACGATCTACCGTCTGGATGAAGTGATGGAAGGCAAACTTGACAGCCTGATCGAGCCGATTGTGCAGGAATACCAGGCGGATCAGCTGGCGGCGCTGGCTGGTCAGGATTAATGGATTTTCGTCACTGGCTGAAACAGGCGGTTGCCACGCTGTATGGTGGTGACAGCCCGAAGCGTGACGCAGAGATCCTGTTGGGTTACGTGACCGGCAAGTCACGCAGCTGGTTAATTGCCTTTGATGAAACGGTGCTCAGCGATGAACAGCTGGCGCAGCTGAATAGCCTGCTGGCGCGTCGTGCCCGGGGCGAACCGGTAGCGCATCTGGTGGGCGAGCGCGAGTTCTGGTCGCTGCCCTTACGCGTCACTGATGCCACGCTGATTCCGCGTCCGGATACCGAACTGCTGGTTGAACAGGCGCTGGCGCATCTGCCTGCGACACCTTCGACCATTCTGGATATGGGCACCGGCACCGGAGCGATTGCGCTGGCACTGGCCAGCGAGCGCCCCGACTGTCAGGTGACCGGCGTGGATCGCATTCAGGCCGCCGTTGAGCTGGCAGGCAGTAATGCGCAGCAGCTCAGCCTCAGCAACACTCGCTTTCTGCTCAGTCACTGGTTCCAGGCTCTCACGCCGCAGCGCTTTAGTCTCATCGTCAGCAATCCGCCCTATATTGATGCCAGCGATAGTCATCTGGAGCAGGGTGACGTGCGTTTCGAACCGCGCAGCGCGCTGGTGGCCGATGAGGCGGGACTGGCGGATCTGCGCACGCTGATCGAGCAGGCACCTGCGTGGCTGCTACCCGGCGGCTGGCTGCTGCTGGAGCATGGCTGGCAGCAGGGCGAAGCGGTGGCTACGCTGATGCGGCAGAATGGCTATCACGCCGTTGAAACCGTCAACGATTACGGTGGCAATCCACGAGTCACCTTAGGTCAGTTCCCCTAATAAAAGCGCTTTAAAAAGGATTTATAATGGTCGCCTTTTATCCTCTGATTAAAAATCTGCACATCTTAACCGTCGTGCTGACCGTGACGCTGTTCCTGCTGCGGTTTTACTGGCTGCGCTGTGGTTCGGCAATGATGACGAAACGCTGGGTCCGCATTCTGCCGCACATTAATGACACGCTGTTACTGGTGACCGGCGTCTCGCTGGTGATGATTACTCACTTCTATCCCTTCACGCCGCAAGGAAGCTGGCTGACGGAGAAGCTTTTAGCGGTTATCATCTACATCGCCTTAGGATTTGTGGCATTGAGTCGCCGTCCACGCACTGATCGCACCCGCTGGATCGCTTTTCTGGTGGCGTTACTCGCCCTGGTGACCATCATTACGCTGGCGCTGACTAAAATGCCGTTATGGGGATAGTATGACCTCGACCGAACAATTAGATTTCAGCCAGACACCGCTGTGTGAAGCGGTGATTGGCGCTACGCTTGCCATCCGCGCCGATTTTCCGGCGTTGTCGGTGGAAGCGCAGCTTGCGGCGTTAGTCGCCGAAGCGCGTGACTATGTCAGCCACGCTGAAGATGCGGATATGCAGCTGGAAAAGCTGCTTGAGCTGTTTTATCGCCAGTGGGGATTTCGCGGCGCCAGCGGTGTCTACAAGCTTTCTGATGCGCTCTGGATCGACAATGTGCTGAAGACGCGTCAGGGCACGGCAGTGTCACTGGGCGTTATCCTGCTACATATTGCCGCCGAGCTGGAACTGCCGCTGATGCCGGTGATTTTCCCGACGCAGTTGATTCTGCGTGCGGACTGGATTGATGGCGACAAGTGGATGATCAATCCGTTCAATGGAGAAACCCTTGACCGGCACACGCTGGAAGTGTGGCTCAAAGGCAACATCAGCCCGACCGCGCGTCTGTATGATGATGACCTCGACGAAGCGAAGACCGTCACCGTGATGCGCAAAATGCTCGACACGCTTAAAGCGGCATTGATGGAAGAGCAGAAGATGGAACTGGCACTGAACGTCAGTCAGGTGCTGTTGCGTATTGATCCGGATGATCCCTATGAAATTCGCGACCGCGGTTTGATCTACGCGCAGCTGGAGTGCGAACATATCGCGCTGAATGATTTAACTTACTTCGTTGAGCAGTGTCCTGAAGACCCGGTCAGCGAAATGATCAAAGTTCAGATTCACGCAATCGAACAAAAACAGGTCACGCTGCACTAAGCGGACCCACTGAAAAGGAAAGGGCATGACACAGAAAGTCGTGAGTATTGGCGATATCAACGTCGCAAACGATCTGCCATTTGTACTGTTTGGCGGGATGAACGTGCTGGAGTCACGCGACCTGGCGATGCGCATCTGCGAACACTACGTCAACGTGACCACGAAACTCGGTATCCCTTACGTCTTTAAGGCGTCGTTTGATAAAGCGAACCGCTCCTCAATTCACTCTTATCGTGGCCCGGGCCTGGAAGAAGGGATGAAGATTTTCCAGGAGCTGAAGCAGACTTTTGGCGTGAAGATCATCACCGATGTTCATGAAGCGTCACAGGCGCAGCCCGTGTCAGAAGTGGTGGATGTGATTCAGTTGCCAGCTTTCCTGGCGCGTCAGACTGATCTGGTAGAAGCGATGGCAAAAACCGGCGCAGTTATCAACGTTAAGAAGCCGCAGTTTGTCAGCCCGGGTCAGATGGGCAACATCGTTGATAAGTTCGCTGAAGGTGGCAACGAGCAGGTTATCCTGTGCGATCGCGGCAGCAACTTTGGCTATGACAATCTGGTTGTCGATATGCTCGGCTTTAACGTGATGAAGAAAGTCACCAAAAACAGCCCGGTGATTTTCGATGTGACCCATGCGCTGCAGACGCGCGATCCGTTCGGTGCAGCATCAGGCGGTCGTCGTGCTCAGGTGGCTGAGCTGGCGCGTGCCGGCATGGCGGTCGGCATTGCCGGTCTGTTTATCGAAGCGCATCCGGATCCGGAACATGCCCTGTGTGATGGCCCATCCGCGTTGCCGCTGGATAAGCTGGAGCCATTCCTGGTGCAGATGAAAGCGATTGACGATCTGGTGAAAAGCTTCCCGGAACTCGATACCAGCAAATAAGTTTGCTGAAAAAAAAAAGAGCGATTACTCGCTCTTTTTTTTCGTCTGAAGCCCGCTGCCGTTACAGCATGATGGTCATCAGATATCCGATAAACAACGCCAGATGGGCGGCACCATTCAATACATTGGTGCGTCCGGTCGAGAAGGAGAGCTGACAGAGAATCAGCGACGCCATCATAATCACCATCTGTGGCGGCTCCAGACCGAATATCAGCTCCTGTCCGGTCAGGGTGGCGATAATGGTTACTGCCGGTACCGTCAGGGAGATAGTCGCCAGCACCGAACCAAAGAACAGGTTCATGGCGCGCTGTACCTGATTCATCAGCACAGCCTTAATTGCGCCGAGCCCTTCCGGCGAGAGGATAAGCAACGCCACCAGGAAGCCGGTAAACTGTGCCGGTGCATTCAGGTCTGTCAGCAGGCTTTCCAGCGTATTGGCGTTCATCTTGGTCACGGCAATGACCGCAATCAAATGCACGATCAGCCAGATAGTGTGCCAGACGCTGCTGTGCGCCGAAGGTTTGCCATGATGCGGATCCCCATCATCACTCTCATCTTCATGCTCATAAACAAACAGGCTCTGGTGGGTTTTGGTCTGAATCAGCAGGAAAACGCCATACATTGCGGCTGAGATCGCCGCGATGAGCAGGGCCTGGGTGACGGAGAAATTACCGCCCGGCAGCGCGTTAGGAAATACCAGCACCAGAATCGCGAGGGGAAAGATAGCGATCAGATATTGTTTCACGCCCGCCAGATTGACGTACTGCGTCGCAAACTTATTACCGCCCAGCAGCAGCGCAAAGCCGACCAGCCCGCCGGTCACAATCATCACAATCGAATAAAGCGTATCGCGCATCAGGCCGGGTGCGGCATCGCCTGTCGCCATCAGCGCCGAGATCAGACTCACTTCCAGAATGACGACAGAGAGGCTCAGAATCAGTGAGCCATAGGGTTCGCCCAGCCGGTGGGCCAGCACATCTGCATGTCTCACCACGCTAAACGCGCTGCTCAGAATGGCAATCAATGCCACTAAGTTGATACCGACGACAACGGGAAATGCGGTGTTAGCACCAAAAAAATAGAGTATACCCAGCGTGATAAGGGGAAATATCAGCGAGAATTCCTTGTGACGAGTTTTTTCATGTGAAGGCATTCACCATCCTCTCTGGTTAATAATTATCCGGACACAGCGGGGGCTGCTGTTAGAAATATAATCAGTTTTAGGGCAGTGCGCAGTTTATCTTTTCACCGGCCCTGACAGGAGAAATTTACTGGTTTTTACTTAAGTGCAATAACCTTTTGAAATGATATTAACCTGATGTTATCTGGAATATTGCAATATTAATCAGGATACAACAAGTTTGACCTATGCACCTATCCTGACGATATATGTCACAAAAATAGCATTTTAATCTAAATTTCAGGGATGGACTCATATTTTTAAACTGAAGTGACGATAAGTACAGGTTTGCGTTTTTTTACTGTTGCGCCAGGCTTAACCAGAAACACTAAACCGCGACGATAAACAGAGGAAAAGTTATGCCTTACGATAAACGAACCGACTTACCCGACAACGTTAAGCACGTGCTTCCTGCGCATGCGCAGGATATCTATCAGCAGGCATTTAACAGTGCGTGGGATCAATATAAAGAGGCGGAAGATCGACGCGGCGATGATTCGCGGGAAGAAGTGGCGCATAAGGTCGCCTGGTCAGCCGTGAAAAAAGAGTATGAAAAAGGGAATGACGATAAGTGGCATCCTAAAGCGTAATCGCCTTGCTAGTCTGTTCACGTCAAAGGGCCAGGATTATCCAGCCCTTTTTTTCGACTTCGCTATCAGGTTTATCTGGTTTTTTTTAACCTGCGACCGGAATCACGCTTGAAACCCCGCGCGTAAATAGATTAATGTCAATTTAATGAACGAAACGCAGCGCCGTTTTGGAGATCATGTTACAGGAGCACTTTCGCAGGACGCCGATGACGTTGAGGAGGTCGCATTGCTTACCCGGGAATTTCTATTAAAAGCGGATTGTAAAACATCATTCGGGGATATCGATGAGACGCTACTCTGGAGTTGCGAGCAGCGCGCCGCCTCGCTGGCCGCCACGCTGGCCTGCCGTCCCGATCACAGCCCTGTCTGGATCTTTGGTTACGGCTCACTGATGTGGAACCCGATTTTTGAGGCGGATGAAGTTGCATCCGGTTCGCTGGAGGGCTGGCATCGTGCTTTCTGCCTGCGGCTGATCGCGGGACGTGGCACTGCCACGCATCCGGGGCGCATGCTGGCGCTGAAACAGGGTGGCCGCACAACCGGACTGGCATTTCGTCTGCCGGAAGCGCGCTTACATGAAGAGCTGGCGCTGCTGTGGAAGCGTGAGATGATCACCGGCTGCTATTTACCGACCTGGTGCGAATTACAGCTGGAGGATGGCCGCAGCGTGACTGCGCTGACCTTTATTATGGATCCACGTCATCCGCTTTATGAATCGGACTCCTGCCCGGAGGCGATTGCGCCGCTCATTGCTGCGGCCAGCGGCCCGCTGGGTTCGAATGCGCAGTATCTGTTTGCACTGGAAGAGGAACTCACCCGTCGTGGCATGGAGGAAGAGAGCCTGAGCCGGCTGGCGCATCAGGTGCGGACGCTGCAGCAATCCTGTCTCAAACAGGCCTGAATCAGGCCACAGGCGAATCAGCAGCGCAGAAGCCGCATAGAAAAGGGCGCGACACTGTCGCGCCCTTTTACGATCGATCCGGGGATTACTTGCCCGGATTGATAAGCCAGGTTCCAGGCTTATCAATGGTCAGGGATTGGGTATGCGTCTCACTGCCATTTTGAACGTCTATTTTGTACTGCCCGGCCGCCAGATTCAGCGCGGCAAATCCGCTGCTGCCAGGCTTCACCTCGACCTGCTGTCCGTTGAGCACTACGCTTTCACCGCTTTCCAGCTTCAGATAGACCGTCGCCAGCGCGGCAGGAACGGCTGCGGCTGGCGGCGTCGATGCAGGTGCCGGGTGCGTCACGGCTGAGCTGTTGCTGACCACATCTGGCATTGCCGTGTGGCGATTAGCCAGCCAGATGGCGACGACCACTGCCAGGATAGCCACGGCCGCCAGACTCAGCAAGACAGGTGACAATTTGCGCACCGCACGCGGGGTAACAGGCTCCGCTGCGGCTGCAGCATGATTCATCGCCATCACAACCGGCGGAGTCGCCTCAACGACCTCTTCGATCGGCATAACCGGCGGCTCGCCCGGCACCGGGAAACTGTTGACCACGGCCTCAACATCACTGACCGGCAGATCGATCAGTGCGGCAAAGGCGTCGATGGTTTGCGGGCGATCGCCAGGTTTCATTGCCAGCGCGCAGTCAATGGCGTGCAGCAGCGGCAGCGAGTAGCCTTCCGGCTGGCGTTCCACCAGCGGCTGATAATTATCTTCAATGCAGCGCACCACGCTCACCGGCGGGGGATTACCGGTAATCAGGCTATGCAGCACCGCGCCCAGGGCGTAGATATCCGTCCAGGGTCCCTGTTCAACTTCACCCTCTTCGCTGTACTGTTCGATGGGTGCAAAGCCAGGCTTAAGCATGATCTCCGTTTCGTCAGAGAGGTTGCCGATCTCCTTACGCGCCGAGCCGAAGTCCAGCAGTACGGGCAGCTGATTCTCCTGAAGCTGAATGTTGTCGAGGGAGATATCGCGATGCAGATAGCCAGCCTGATGAATCGTGCTGATAGCACCCAGCAGCGGCGGCAGCAGACGGCGGATCCAGGCTTCAGAAATCGACGCCGGGCTGGTAACCTGCCACTCTTTGAGCGTCATGCCACTGTAGTAGAGCGTGCCCATATAGGCCGTGCCGTTCTGCTCCCAGAAGCGCAGCACGTGCAGCAGTCCCGGATGATTAAATCGGGCCAGCAGACGCGCCTCCTGAATAAAGCTGTTCAGTCCGGCATTAAACAGTTTCTGAAAACGCTCTCCGCGCAGTTCCAGTGACAAATCGGCGGCACGAACCGCCAGCGACACCGGCATATACTCTTTTATAGCAATTGTGCGTTCGAGCTGGTGATCCCAGGCGCGATAGACAATGCCGAAGCCACCGCCTCCGATGACTTCCTTGATCTCAAACTCATTAAAACGGTAGCCGTCAGGCAGGGCATTCGGAACAGTTTTCGTATTATCATTTGCCGACATAGTGAACTCTCTGTACACGGCCTGATTGCCAGGCTGCGCGGTAATTAATTGATGTTACGCCAGGCACCAATGGCAGGATCAACCAGATCCGCGTGCAGGGTGTCGATAAGTAACACATTCACTTTTTGCTGTGGCATGAAATAGGGCGCCCACTGGCTGCGCAAGGTATCGACTCGCGATTTCACCGCGTCAGCATTCTGCTGCGCAGCATTCTTATCCATTTTAATCAACAGTGCGCCATTGAAGCGCCAGACATGTTGTCGTGCATCAAAGGGCAGGACCAGCCAGCTATCTGAGGCGTCCGGGCGGGTCACAATCATGCGCTGATTATTAGCGGCGATGACCTCAAGCTTGCTGTCCGGAATCGCCAGGTTGGCGATGGGATAGCCCTGATAGAAGGTGACAGCGACCGGCGTGGGATGTTCCGGGGTCACCAGCGTCAGCTCACTCTTGCCCTCAGCCCAGCCATCCGGCGAGCAGTGCTGCTTGCTGACGTCCGGTATAAACAGCGTCTGAGCATTTTCATTCCAGGCGGTGCGGAAGTGACAGCCGCTGGGGAGATCAAAATGTTGCAGCGGCGTGCTATTGGCAGGCCGTGACAGGTCAAGTGGTGCGGCGTTGCTGTCACTGGCGCTAACGGTGGCATCCGCCATCACAATAGGGCGCCAGTTCTGCAACTTGCTTGCGCTGCCGCTGGCCATGACGCCACCTTCTTTGTTGGTCATCTGCCAGGGCAGTTCATCCAGTAATCCGCACTGATTGGCGAGCAGGGTGCCGACGCGCGGTAAAAAGGTGGTCAGCACGGCGGAATCCTTACTTTTACCGGAGACGATGCGCAGCGGCAGCGTCTCTTTACACCAGTCGTCGGGCGCTTTGCTCACCACATTATCGATGTAGACCTCCAGCGCCAGGCTGGGGGAGTAGACCACCCGATAATTTTCAGCCTGGGCATTAAAGGCAATCAGCAGGGTGATGATGCCGGGCAACCACAGTTTCATAAGGATCCTTGGAATCAAAAACGAGGCGGCAGAAAGCGCGCCGAATCAGCCAGTGAATAAAGCAATGTTGCTTCTTCCGGCTCACCAATCCAGACCGCCAGTGCGCTGAGATTATCTTTCTTCACGTTGCGGCTCACCGCCTGTTCCATCAAAGCCAGCCACTCTTCACACGCATTCACCATGCGCAGCGCCTGTTCCATTTCATCACTGGTCAGATTCAGCCAGAAGCCGTCGGTACAGACCAGAAAAGCATCGCCATCTTCCAGCGCAATCTCTTCTGAAAAGCTCACTAAGCGAGACGGTTCAGCGCCGAGCGCATTATAGAGTAAATTACTGTTAATGCCGGTATTTTCATAGCCTGCATCTTTCAGTTGCTGGGCCAGACTGTGATCGCGGGTGACCTCATGAAGCGCGCCGCGGCGGAAGTGGTAAACCCGGCTGTCACCCGCATGCGCCCACCATGCACGTTGTTTATGGCGGTCAATAAACAGGGCCGCTAGCGTCGTACTCATGCGTGAATATTTCGGATTTTTACCCTGTGCCTCGTTCAGCGCCAGGCGGCACTGCTCAATCGCCTGACGGGTCATTTCCGGCGTAAAACCGTCATGCGCCTCTATCTGGCTGAGCAGGGTGTCGCGCACCAGCTGCGCCGCGATCTCCCCGCCAGGCAAACCGGCTACGCCATCGCAGACCACAAAACAGGCTTTATGCTCATCCAGCGCCGTGCCGGTGCGATCCTGATTTTCATCGCGTAAGCCCTGCTGGCAGCGGCTGGCAAAAACAATTTTCATGTTTCATCTACCCGCGTCTGCGAGTCCTTGTACTGATTCACCTCCATGTCATAGGCATGAAGAAAGGCCTCGCCAAACAGCGTGTGGAAATCATCTTCAATCTCCCCGGCAGTTCGCTGGTAATTACGCATGAAGTAGTCCCACAGCGCCGCCTTTTTGACGGTGGAAAATGGCAGCTTTGATACCACGCCATCGGCACGCGCCTGCTCTTCCAGACGCTGTGGATTAAAGGATTGCAGCATTGCCGCAATAATGGCGCGGATACCGGCAATCATGCCCAACTGGTGGGCCTGCAAATCGACCAGTGCATCACGTACTGCCTGTTCCGGCGGCATAAAACCGGGCATCTGGCTCTGGTACATCTGCATCAATACAGTTTTACCGGAGGGCAGGATCTTGAACGGATTATTGGCTTCGTTCAGGATCATCGTCATGTCTGCTTTTACGCCACGCTTGAGAATGGATCGCGACGAGAGCAGTGCCACGGTGCCCTGAGAAAACAGGCTCAGCATCCGGCCAGTAATCCGCATCTGCTCTTCGTCAATCGGTGTGGCATGCACATTGCTGAGCCCCATGCCGTCCAGCAGGGCGGCGATGAGCCGATCCTGATCCACCGGCTGTGTCATGAACGCTTTCTGCGGCTCACTGGCCTGCGGATCGATGGCCAGACGCGCATCGTTGTGGCGCTCGTGGCGTAAAGGAGGAGAATCGTTGACCAGCAGCCGATCCTCAACTTCATGATGTTCGTGAATGCCCAGCGGGTTTGCAGGCTCGGCGCCGTCGCCAGCAAACAGCGCCAGGGGATCGTTTCGCGCGTCATTGCAGGCGGGATCACGCACTTCCAGGGCATAGTCACCGATGCGCAACGCATCGCCATGCTTCAGAAGCACCTGCATGCCGCGCCCCAGGGCGATGCCGTTATGTTCTACCGGCGTCACGCTGCCCTGATTGGTCAGGCGACACTCTCCGTCATGTGACAGGTGAACCAGTGCCTGCAGACGCGAAATAGCCCGCGTCTCATCAGGCAGCACCAGATCGTTGTCCTGACTGCGGCCAATGGTGCCCCCAGGCGGTTGAAACGCAACGCTTTTGACCGGGAAATCCGCGGTGCTTTGCACAATGGTAAATTGCATGAGTTATCCCAGATTAAACAGCAAACGCATCCGGCCTCACTCGAACATCGGAGGATAGAGGCCATTACGTCCCGGCAGTGAACCTGCCGCCGGGTTGAACAGTAACGAAAACAGTTGCGCAGTGAGATTGCCGCTGTGCTTGTGGGTCGCATGGACAAACCCATCACTACGATTACTCCACCAGTAGCTCATGTGCTGCTGAGGGTCAAAGCGTTCAGCCACTTCACGCCAGCTCAGCGTGCAGGGCAGATCCTGAAAGCCGAGCACATCCATAATTTCAGAAGGCTTTCTGGCGGGAACCAGCAGCGGCGGCAATGCCTGAATCTGCTGCTCTAACTGCTCACCATCCAGCGGGGTCTGAACAGCCTGTAGCAGCGTCGCGCCCAGATCCTGAAACCAGTCACCAGAGATGGTCAGTTGGGCCGGATGCCACTGCGCCAGTGGAAAGCTGTGCAGTGCCAGAAGCGGCCAGGCGCGTCCAACACGGTCACAGGAGGGCAGTAAACAGCCCATCTGTATCTGGGGTCGGGTCGCGGTCACCGGCAGGACAAAATTCCACACTGGCGCGTGAAGGAAGTTCGCGCTACTGGACCACGCCTGCTGATGCCAGTGCATCAATCCCTGCTGGAACCAGTGATTCCAGGGGCTAATCTGTTGCTCGCTCAGCCGACGGTGCAAAAAGTCACCGGTCGATGGCAGTTTGCCATACCAGCCGGGGGCGATGTAAGCAGCCATATTCACCTCACCGTTACTCGCTTTGCGAGTGTGATGGCGGGGCCTGGTGCAGCGGCGTAACCGCCAGCATGTCACCTTTCTGGCCCGCAATGTTCAGATTCTCCGCCAGCTTACGCATCATTAATGCATTATCCCGTGCATAAGGCGATGACTGAATCTGTTGGTCCAGCAACTGGCTCAGGTGCCAGTCGAGTTGCTGCAGATCGCGGGCGCTTACTGTGTCGGGCAGTGAACGCTGTAAATTTTGCAGCAGCCAGGCCCGCAAAAATTCGCCATCGTAGTTTCGCGGCTGATAAAGCATCTGATAGGCGCGCAGCGCATTGCGGCTGTAAGCGTTATCATCACCGGGATCGTTACGCAGAATGTTAGTGATCTGCTGTGCTACCCGCGGCAGCAATAAAGACTTAAGCGCATTTTGATAAAGCACCCAGGCGGCATCGCTGACCTGGCTACCGCGATATAAACCCGCCCGCATGGTAAGCGGTGGATTATCGAGAGAAAAACGTTCTGAGAGCGGTAGCTTTACCAGGTTGTTCAGAAAGGGTAGCAGATCAAAAATATTATCAGCAGGCTGATGAATCACCTGCTGACTCTGCTCGCGTATCGCCGGTACCCGCGCGGCAACCTGTTGCAGATAATGTTGATTCTGATAGTAGCTGAAGCCCCAAAGGCTGGAGGCGATCAGAAGTGCGCCGGCCAGTACGCCATAGCCAATCCAGTGGAACAGCTGATTACGGTACTCCCAGCGACGATTACTGCCCGCCAGACCGCTTTCTTTGAAAATCAGATCGCTGAGCAGGTCACGAATAAAGAAGCTCTGGCCTTTGTTGCCGGGAATCGGACTGTTGCGGTTAACACTGTCCCAGGCCGCAATGGAGTGATCGCCCGCCTGACGTAACTGCAGTTTGCGGCTCAGTTCTCCCATCACCCGGTCAAACGGCAGGCCTTCCTGCGTGCCACTGGTGAAAAACAGGCCACGCGGGCTCCAGGCGACCGCATCCTGATGCTCAGAAAAAACGATATCCAGATATTCGTTCAGGAGTGGACGCAGTGAGGCAAACTCCTGCGGGAAGAGGAAGCACTCTGCACGCGCGTTCAGATCGCGCTCCTGGGTCATCTGTCCTGACAGATGCTGCTGGAGATTCTCTTCCAGCCGCTGGAACTGCTCGCCAAAATTGCGGTGCCAGTCATCTTTGTGCGGCTTACCCGAATCCCAGTTAAAGGTGAAGCCCCAGATAGCGTCACGCCGCGCTTTATCCATAGAGCCAAAGTAGCTCATAAAACCTTTCAGCAGGTCGGTTTTAGTGACCATCACATAGACCGGGAAGTGAATGCCGGTCTGCTGATGCAGTTCCGCCATCCGCTCGCGCAGCGCGCTGGCCTGGGCGAAACGCGCCTCGGCGGAATCACTCAGCAGATCGGCAACGCTAATGGTCATGATGACACCGTTGATCGGCTGACGAGTGCGATAGCGTTTCAGCAGATTGATAAAGCTGTGCCACTCCGCAGCATCGCGCACGCGCTGGCTTTCCTGCAACGCATACCGTCCGGCGGTATCGATCAGCACTGCACTGTCAGTAAACCACCAGTCGCAGTTGCGGGTGCCGCCAACGCCACGAATCGCCTGCTGGCCCAGGGTGTCAGTGAGCGGAAACTCAAGACCGGCATTAAACAGCGCGGTAGTTTTACCGGCACCGGGCGCACCCATCACCAGATACCAGGGGAGCTGGTAGAGATAATTGGCGTTAAAGCGAGACAGTAAACTGCCGCTGTGACGGCGTCCAAACTGCGTGCGTTTCAGCTGCAACGCGGCTTCGCTGAAGCGCTGGTTGAGCCGCTCATCTGTCATCTGGCGCTCGGCAGGATCGTCGTTATCCGACAGCTGAAGTTGGGTCAGTAAGCGACTGTTAAACCAGGCACGATAAAGCGACGGAATGAGTTGAAACAGGATCCAGAGAAAATAGAGCGCACCTACGGTGAGCTGGCGGGGCAGAACCGGTTCCAGGGGGCGTGACTGGCCCCATGACCAGAACGGGCCGAGCATCCAGACCAGGCAGCTCAGCGCCGTAACGCCAATAAAACTCCACAGCAGGCGATGTGTTAACAGCAGGCGAAGTGAGGCGCGCATTATTGTGCTCCTTGATGATTACTGAGCGTTTCAGGCGCGGCAAACAGGGTAATTTCAACGCGACGGTTGCGGGTCCGGTTTTCGCTGCTGTCATTAGGCAGCAGCGGATCGCTATCGCCACGGCCTTCAGAGCGAACGGTATGACCGTCGTTCAGCTGAACCTGTAACAGCTGAGTGATCGTGCGGGCGCGGGCAAAGGAAAACTCATAGCTGGAGGCAAAGCGGCTGTTATCCACCGGATGATCGTCGGTAAACACCGAGACCAGGATGGTCCCTTTGACATCTTTCATCGCGTTTGAGACGCGCGCCAGCAGCGCCCGGCCCACCGGATTGATCACCGTACCTTGCTCAGCAAACAGTTTGTCCGCCGGAATAATCACTTTGCTGCCAAAGGCGCCGTCACTGACTTCAAGCTGTCCGGCCGCAATCACATCATTCAGGCGCTGACGGAGGTCCAGCAATGCCTGTGGCGAAGAGGGTCGGCGGCCCGCGGTAATTTGCGGCAGGGGGGTCTGATAGATGGCGCGCAGCAGGGGTTCGGCGGCATTGCCAAGCCGCCAGTTTAGTCCACTGTAGATCAGGCAGCCAATCAGCGCGACCAGCATGGCACAGGCCCAGAGCGGTACCATGGGACGGGCAAGAGTGCTCACCAGCGGATGAACTTCTACCAGTGGCGGTTGCGGCGTCTGGCGCTGAGCGCGCGTTTCATCAATCAGGCTTTTCAGGCGATTACGGATGCCGTCGCACTGGTTGCGACCATTTTCGCTGCCGCGATAGCGGCCCTCATAGCCCAGTAGCAGGCAGTACTGCACGACTTCCAGCAGCCAGAGATGCTGCTGCGGGCTCTGTGAAATGCGTGACAGTAGCTGAAAGAATTTTTCACCGCCCCAGCTTTCATTGTGGAAGGTGACCAGCATGCCGTTGCCAGACCAGACCCCGCGCGTGCCCCATGGGGTCTGCGCCGCGGCTTCATCCAGCGCAGTGCAGATGCAGTAACGCGCGCCGATAATCATCTCAAAAGGCAGCCCTGCCTGTTTACAGCGTTGTTCAAACTGGCGGATTTCATCGATCAGAGACTGGCGCAGACCCGCAGGGTCGTCATGTGTGGCTGCCTGACGAATTTGTACTACCGCGTTCAGTAGTGGCGCCGCAGCCTGAAGTAATAGATTCTCATTGCCTGAGGGGGGCGCCTCACGCGCAGGGGATTCCACAGTCATTAATTAGTGATCTTCCAGCCAATGGCTAATCCCTGTACCCACAGCCCGGGACGGTGCTGCAGGCAATATGCGCCGGATTTCATATTCAGTCTAAGATCCAGGTCGCGGTATCGTTAGTCCGACAGGCTTTGCTGTCACCGCCAACGGCTACGCAGACCTGCTTGGTTTTGCGGGGACGGGGACGGTCGCTCTGCACGGTCGCATCATAACGATCGCTCGCGACGCCTGCTTTTAGCGGCACATAGCCGATCAGTGGACCGTCAGCCTGGTCGGCAATGGCCAGCCAGCTGTGTTCCACATTACCCAATACTTCAAAGGGTTTACCCGTTTCGAGATAACGAACGACTTTGCCGCCGTAGTCAGGCGAGGTCATCACTGATGCACCATAGAGCGCGCGCCAGGTCTGGTTAACGGGTTCAAATTCAGTCGGTGCCGCGACAGCGTGTCGATGGACCAGTTTGACGCCGTTAATTTCGCTGGTGACCAGCGTATCGTCAGTGACGGGCGGCGGCGGGGCCTTACAGCCTGCCAGGGTAAGGACCGCCAGCAGTGTTAACGCAAGACTCTTTTTCACCATGTTCCTCGTGATCTCATCAAAGTAATTGCATGTTGCCGGACCCGATGTCATGAGGCGCTGTTTGTCGCGCCGCATCGTGCCAAAATTCTGTGTTCCAAAAAAATGTCAGTTTACATCGGGATAGTAACGCTTTTAGTCTACCTAAGACTTTTGAGAATTCAAACCATTGCACCCACTGCCGATGCGTGATAGTGGGCACTTTACGTGCGGGTTTTGAAGCCAGAAAAGCGCCAGCAGATATGATAGTTAAAGTTAACTGAATTATCGCGGCAACAAACTGCCTGAGAACAGTGCCGCGCATTCTGACATGCAATTAATCCGATTGGAAACTATTAAGTTTTACTAATAACTTGTTGTCGAAAAATTTTATCGATTTGCGTTAAGAATATTATCAAAATCAGAATTTACGCCCTGTTCTGGTCCGCGTTTTTACCGAAAGCGGCACGCCTTTTGCTTCTCAAAGCTTTTAACCGCACAGAGGTGAGCAATGGGTAATGCCATGACATGGCTGCAGGCATCGCGTGATAGCGATATTGCCAGTCTGCAACGGTTGCTTGAGACAGGTGAGTTGATAACCGCTATCAGTGAACTGGTTCATCGACTGCAGCGGGAACGTGGCGCAAACAACCTCTGGATCTGCTCAAATGGCGCGCTCTTCAGCGCCGAACGTCACGCCCGTCAGCAGGAGGTCAGTGCCAGCCTGCAGCATTTTTACCGGGCGCTACCGCCCGCCGTTGCGCAGCCTGGCTTTAGCCGCTTTTGCAATCTGATTGCTTCGGCCCTGCAGGCGCTGGACGGATTACCCGCGCTGCGTGAGCAGATCAGCCAGCGAGAGCATGATCAGGCTGCAGCGATGTCCGCGTTTAATCAGGTTATTCGCACCTTACTTAATCTGGTCTTTGAAGCCGCCGACACGGCAAGCTATCCCGCGATTTCCCGTGCGCTTATCGCGCTGTTCAGTTTTATGCAGGGCAAAGAGCTGGCCGGGCAGGAACGGGCAATCGGAGCTGCGGGCTTTGCGGCGCGTCATTTCACACCCGATCAGCGTAGCCAGCTGGTGGCCCTGATTGCGGCCCAGGAGCAGAGTTTTGCCACTTTCCAGGAATTTGCTGACAGCGCGACCTGCGAACGCTGGCAGCCGCTGTCTCAGGCCAGTCGGGACATTGAACGTCTGCGGCGCATCGCCTGTACCGGAGGGCCCTGTGATGAGACCGGCGCACTCCACTGGTTTTCTCTGCTCTCCAGGCGGCTCGATCAGATGAAAACCCTTGAGGATGCCCTGACAGCTACGCTGATGCAGCGCTGTCGTGAAGCGATTGATCAGGCGCACCAACAGCCGATGTTCACGATGGTACAGGGCGACAGCAACTTTTCGCTTTATGTCTCCGGCGCTGACTGGCTGCATGGTGCAGCTGCGCTCAACAGTGACGGCCTTGCCCCGCAGCTCGGGCGCTCGGTGCTGTCGCTGATTGGAGAACAGTCGCAGCGTTTGCAGCAGCAGACGAATGAGCTGGCGTCAATGCGTGCCTCACTCGACGAACGTCGGGTGATCGATCAGGCCAAGCACTGGCTGATGCAGCAGCAGGGTTTCACCGAAGAGGCGGCCTGGCAGGCGCTGCGCAAAAGTGCGATGAATCAGAATAAGCGGGTACTGGAGATCGCGCAGGCGGTGCTGGCGGTGGCGAAGACTCTGAACACCTAACCCGGATGAGGTAGCTGCACAGCGTTTGTGCGTGATCTGCGTCAGAAACGTGCAAAAACGGTTAATTTATCACCAGCCTCTTCCCGCAGATCGGCATTCACGCGGCTTCGGCGATCTGGCACACCCTTTGCTTTAACCTTACAGAGAGTACGCATTGCTCCCGCCAATGGCGGTGGGGTCAGTGCTTTGGATAAAGGCGTCCATCCGCAGGCTTCGGCTTGTCGGAGGACGCCTTTTTTTATTTCTGTTCAGGGGCAACATGATGAGCAAAACGCCTTTTTCACTGACACGACGTCAGGCGCTGATCTCCGGTGCTGCACTGGGTGCGGCCTGGATCGTTCCGGGATTACGAAATGCAGTCTGGGCGGCAGGTTCCGATGCGCCAGAAAAGCCGCAGGTGCGGGTGGGCTTTATTCCGCTTACCGACTGTGCGCCCGTGGTCATGGCGTCGGTCAAAGGCTTCGACAAGAAGTATGGCCTGACGCTGGCGGTCAGCAAAGAGGCGAGCTGGGCGGCGGTGCGCGACAAGCTGACCTCCGGTGAACTGGATGCGGCGCATGTGCTCTACGGCATGATCTACGCACTGCAGCTGGGTGTGGCGGGACCGCAGCACGACATGGCGAACCTGATGACGCTCAATCACAACGGCCAGGCGATCACCCTCTCGAACCAGCTGAAAGCCAGTGGCGTCACCGATGCGGTCAGCCTGAAAAAAGCCGTGGATGGCAGTCCCAAAGGCAGCCTGACTTTCGCGCATACCTTTCCCACCAGCACGCACGCTATGTGGCTCTACTACTGGCTGGCTAATGCCGGCATTCATCCGTTTAACGATGTGCGCACCGTGGTCGTGCCGCCGCCGCAGATGGTGATGAACATGAAGATTGGCAACATGAGCGGCTTCTGCGTCGGTGAGCCGTGGAACCAGCGTGCCATCAGCGACAACATCGGTTTCACCGCCGCCACCAGCCAGCAGATCTGGCCGGAGCATCCGGAAAAAGTGCTCGGCACCCGCGCGCAGTGGGTGAAAGAGAATCCTAATACGGCCCGCGCGCTGACCGCCGCGGTGCTGGAGGCGGCGCGCTGGATTGATGCCTCAGACGATAACCGCCGTGAAACCGCGCAGGTGTTAGCCGGGCGGGCCTGGATCAACACCAAAGTGGAGACGCTACAGGGGCGAATGCTCGGCCAGTATCAGAACGGGTTGGGGCAGTCCTGGCAGGACGCGCACCCGATGCGCTTCTTCGACAACGGCAACGTCAGTTTTCCGTGGCTCTCCGACGGCATGTGGTTCCTGACGCAGATGAAACGCTGGGGCCTGCTCGCCAGCGATCCCGACTACCTTACCGTGGCCCGCCAGATCAACCGTATCGACATCTACAAACAGGCGGCCAGCGCAGTCGGGCAGATTGCACTGCCCGCCAGTGAGATGCGCAGCAGCACCCTGATCGACGGCAAAGTCTGGGATGGCAGCAATCCTGCCGCCTACGCCGCCAGTTTCGCTATCAAACGTTAAGAGAGGTTGTTATGAGAACTGACGCGCGCGCGCTGGCTCAGCCGGAGCAAACCCCCGACAGTGCCACCGTAATTCCGTTACAGGTCACCCCGAAAGCCGCCGTTCGTCCGGCACGTCTGCGTCCGTTTTTGCAGCGCTGCATTCCGGCTGCGGGCGGCCTGCTGCTGATGTTGCTGGTGTGGCAGATCGCCGCCTTGTTTGAACCCTCGTTTCCTTCGCCTTACGCGACCTGGCAGGCTGCACAGGTTCTGTTCGCTGACCCGTTCTACAGCAATGGCCCCAACGATCAGGGCATCGGCTGGAATGTAATGGCCTCGCTGCAGCGCGTCGCCATCGGCTTCGGCCTGGCCGCGCTGGTGGGCATTCCGGCCGGTTTTCTGCTGGGACGCTTTACCTTTATGGCGCGGATGTTCAATCCGATTATCGCTCTGCTGCGCCCGGTCAGCCCGCTGGCCTGGCTGCCGATTGGACTGCTGCTGTTTCAGCGCGCCGAGCCAGCCGCCAGCTGGACCATTTTCATCTGTTCAATCTGGCCAATGATCATCAACACCGCCGAAGGGGTGCAGCGCATTCCGCAGGATTACCTCAACGTCGCGCGGGTGTTACAGCTCTCTGAATGGACGGTGATGCGCCGGATTCTGCTGCCCGCCGTGCTGCCTGCGGTGCTCACCGGCGTACGTCTCTCTATCGGCATCGCATGGCTGGTGATCGTCGCCGCCGAAATGCTGACCGGTGGTCTGGGCATCGGTTTCTGGATCTGGAACGAGTGGAACAACCTCAACGTGGCAAACATTCTGATCGCCATTCTGATTATCGGCGTGGTCGGGCTCCTGCTGGAGCAGGGTCTGATGCTGCTGGTGCGTCGTTTCAGCTGGGAAAAATAAGGAGAACATCATGCAGCAACACATTATTCGCGTTCAGCAGGTGAGCCAGCGTTTCAATACCGCCAGCGGCGAGTTCCTGGCCCTGGACAACGTCAGTTTTGATATCCGCGAAGGCGAAACCCTGAGCCTTATTGGCCATTCGGGCTGCGGCAAATCGACCCTGCTGAACCTGATTGCCGGATTAACCCGTCCCAGCAGCGGCGTACTGCTGTGTGATAACCGCGAAATCACCGGACCGGGTCCGGAGCGTGCGGTGGTGTTTCAGAACCATTCGCTGCTGCCGTGGCTGACGGCATTTCAGAACGTTGAACTGGCGGTGCAGCAGGTGTTTAAAGGGCGCTTCAACAAAGCGGAGATGCGCGACTGGATCGAACACAACCTCAATCGGGTACAGATGAGCCACGCCATGCACAAGCGGCCTGGCGAAATCTCGGGTGGCATGAAGCAGCGCGTTGGCATTGCGCGTGCCCTGGCGATGAAGCCGCGCGTGCTGCTGCTGGATGAGCCGTTTGGCGCGCTGGATGCGTTAACCCGCGCCCACCTGCAGGACAGCGTGATGCGTATCCAGCAGGAGCTGAATACCACTATCGTGCTAATCACCCATGACGTGGATGAAGCGGTGCTGCTCTCCGACCGGGTACTGATGATGACTAACGGCCCGGCAGCACAGGTCGGCGAAATCCTGACTGTTGATCTGCCGCGTCCGCGCTCGCGGGTCGCGCTGGCGGATGAGCCGCGCTACCACCAGCTGCGCCAGAAAGTGCTGCATTTTCTTTATGAAAAACAGACCACGGCGGCATAAGGAGCAGACCATGAGGCAACGGTTGCTGGTGATAGGTAATGGCATGGCGGGGATGCAGATGGTGGAGAGCCTGCTGCAACGTGCGCCGCAGCGTTACGCCATCACGGTCATTGGCCGCGAGCCGCACGGCAACTACAACCGCGTGCTGTTGTCGCCGGTGCTGGCCGGTGAAAAATCCTTCAGTGACACCCTGATCCACGATCAGGCGTGGTATCAGCGGCACGGCGTCACGCTCCTGAACGGTGAAACCGTCCTGCAGGTCGATCTTGCCGCGCGTACTGTGCAGACCGATCGGCGCCAGCTCAGCTGGGATCAACTGGTGTTTGCCACCGGTTCGCAGCCTCGTCTGCCCGCGATTCCTGGCATCGATGCGGATTGCGTCCGGGTTTTTCGCAGCATTGCTGACGTCCGGCAACTGCTGGCAGGTCAGGGACCGGTGGTGGTGTTGGGCGGCGGCTTTCTGGGTATTGAAGCGGCAGCAGCACTCCGCGCCCGTGGCCGTGATGTCACGCTGGTCCACCACAAACCCTGGCTGCTGGATCGCCAGCTGGATGCAAAAGCGGGCGAGCTCTTGCTGACGGCATTAGCGCAGCGCGGCATCCGCTGTGAACTCAACAGCGGACTTGTGGCGATTGACGAGACGGGTGTGACGCTGACCAGCGGCCACCACGTTGCCGCCACACAGGTGGTCATCGCCATCGGCGTTCAGCCCGGGATAACGCTGGCGCAGGCGGCGGGTCTGCCGTGTCAGCGCGGCATTCTGGTGGATGGTCAGCTGCGCAGTGCCATTCCTGGAGTTTACGCGGTGGGTGAGTGCTGTGAAATCGCGGGCGAAACCTTTGGTCTGGTCGCGCCTTGTCTGGCGCAGGCGCAGATTCTGGCGGCGCAACTGGCCGGATCGCCGCTGGCGGATTTTGTCAGCCAGCCGCTGGCGACACGCCTCAAAGTGAGTGGCATTTCACTGTTCAGCGCGGGCGACGTCAGTGAGGCGCCCTCTATCAGCAGTTTTGACCCGATCTCTGGCGACTATCGCCGTCTTTTTCTTCGTCATGGCCGCCTCTGTGGCGTGCTGCTTTCTGGCGACACCCGGCAAGGGCCTGCGCTGATGGAGCGTCTTCAGCACGCCGAACCTGTCACGTTCGCTGCCCTGTTCGATCACGATCAACCTGAACCGCAGCCACAGGCTGCAGAGAGTCCTGAAATGAGTAAACCGGTTTTAGCCGTGGTGGGTCACGGCATGGTCAGTCACCATTTTCTTGAGCAGCTGGTTGCCCGCGAAATGCATCAGCACTATCACATCGTGGTTTATGGCGAGGAGCGCCAGCAGGCTTACGATCGGGTGCATCTGTCGGACTATTTCAACGGCAAAACGGCCGACGACCTGTCGCTGGTCGACGGGGACTTCTTTGCCCGGCACGGTATCGAACTGCGGAGTGGCTATTCGGTTGTCGCGATCGACCGCCAGCAGCGCAGCCTGCGTGACAGCACGGGCAGTGAACTGGCCTGGGATAAGCTGGTGCTGGCGACTGGCTCACGCGCGTTTGTCCCCCCGGTGCCGGGCCACGACGGCGATCGCTGCTTTGTCTATCGCACGCTGGACGACCTTGATGCCATTGCCACCTGCGCCCGCCATAGCCAGCGCGGCATCGTGATTGGTGGCGGCCTGCTGGGTCTGGAGGCGGCGAATGCGCTGCGGCAGCTCGGGCTCGAAACGCACGTGGTGGAGTTTGCGCCGCGCCTGATGGCGGTGCAGCTTGATGAGGGCGGTGCGCTGATGCTGCGTCAGAAGATCGATGCGCTGGGCGTGACGGTTCACACCTCGAAACAGACCGAACTGATTGAGCGACAGCCTGACGGCAGCGTGGTGCTGCGCTTTGCCGACGGCAGCAGTTTACCCGGCGATCTGGTGCTGTTTTCCGCCGGTATCCGGCCGCGCGATGAGCTGGCGCGTGAGGCGGGTCTGACGCTGGGACCGCGCGGCGGCATTGAGATTAACGATCGCTGCCAGACCAGCGATGACGACGTGTTTGCCATCGGCGAATGCGCGCTGTGGAACGGTCAGATCTTTGGCCTGGTCGCGCCGGGTTATCAGATGGCGCGGGTGCTGGCCGGACATCTGGCGGCTGAACCCACCGCATTCAGCGGTGCAGACATGAGCACTAAGCTGAAACTGCTGGGCGTGGAGGTCGCCTCGTTTGGTGACGCTCACGGCCGCACGCCGGGCAGCCAGCACTATCACTGGACCGACGGGCCAAAAGGCATCTACAAGAAAATCGTGGTCTCTGCGGAGGGCACCCGGCTGCTGGGCGGCGTGCTGGTGGGTGACAGTAGCGATTACGCCACGCTGTTGCAGATGATGCTCAATGACTTACCGCTGCCGACCGCACCGGAAAGCCTGATTCTGCCTGCACTTGCCGGTGCGCCAAAAGCGCCCGGCGTCGCGGCGTTGCCGGACAGCGCCCAGGTCTGCTCCTGCCACAACGTCAGCAAGGGCGATATCTGCGCGGCGGTGAAAGGCGGCTGCGGTGAGATGAGCAGCATCAGGAGCTGCACCAAAGCGGCCACCGGCTGTGGCGGCTGTGCGGCGCTGGTGAAGCAGGTGATGGAGTTTCAGCTGGAAAATCTCGGCGTTGAGGTGAAAAAAGATGTCTGCGACCACTTCAGCTATTCACGCCAGGAGCTGTATCACCTGGTGCGGGCTGGCGAGTTTAAAACCTTCGATGCGCTGCTGGCATCGCACGGTCGGGGGAACGGCTGTGAAGTGTGCAAGCCGCTGGTGGCGTCATTGCTCGCCTCCTGCTGGAATGATTATCTGCTGAAACCGGCGCATCTGCCGCTGCAGGACACCAACGACCGCTACTTCGCCAACATCCAGAAAGATGGCACCTATTCCGTGGTGCCGCGCGTTCCGGCAGGCGAGATCACGCCGCAGGGGCTGATCGCCATTGGCGAGGTGGCGGCGCGTTACGACCTCTACACCAAAATCACCGGCGGGCAGCGTATCGACCTGTTTGGTGCGCAGCTCGACCAGTTGCCGGATATCTGGCAGACGCTGCTGGAAGCGGGTTTTGAAACCGGTCACGCCTACGGCAAATCGCTGCGAACGGTGAAGTCCTGTGTGGGATCGACCTGGTGCCGCTACGGCGTGCAGGATTCGACCGCCTTCGCCATTGCGCTGGAGAACCGCTACAAGGGGCTGCGCGCACCGCACAAGATCAAGATGGCGGTTTCGGGCTGTACCCGCGAGTGTGCAGAAGCGCAGAGCAAAGATATCGGGGTGATCGCCACTGAAAAGGGGTGGAACCTCTACGTCTGCGGGAATGGCGGGATGAAGCCGCGCCATGCTGATCTGTTCGCCAGCGATCTCGACGACGCGACGCTGCTGCGCTATGTCGATCGCCTGCTGATGTTTTACATCCGTACCGCCGATCGGCTGCAGCGTACCAGTGTCTGGATGGACAATCTGGAAGGTGGTCTGGATTATCTGCGGCAGGTCATCATTGAGGATAGCCTCGGGCTGGGCGAGACGCTGGAGCAGGAGATGCAGCAGGTGGCAGACGCATACCAGTGCGAGTGGCAGACCACGCTGGCGGACCCGTCGCGCCGTGCGCTGTTTACGCCAACGGTTAACAGCGACCACGCTGATGAAACCCTGCACTACAGCCGGGTACGCGGTCAGCGTCAGCCTGAATCCGTACCTGCGCGTCCGCTGCTGCAACTGCCCGCTGAGCCCTGGAGTGCAATCTGCGCACTGGAGGCGATTCCCCCAGAGGCGGGGATTGGCGCACGACTTGGCAGTGAGCGTGTCGCGCTGTTCCGTCTGGGTGACGCGCTGTTTGCGCTGGAAGATCGCGAACCTGGCAGCGACGCCAGCGTGCTGTCGCGCGGGATCCTGGGCGATGTCGGCGGTGAGCCGGTGGTGATCTCTCCGCTTTACAAGCAGCGGATACGATTGCGTGACGGCCAGAGTCTGGATAATCCGCAGCACCAGCTGCGCTGCTGGCCGGTGAAGCTCGAAGCGGGGCAGATCTGGCTGGCAAATCGTCCGCTCAATCAGCTGGCGCAGGCATCATGAACAGCACCTGTCCCTATTGCGGCGTCGGCTGTGGCGTCTGCGTCACGCCGCAGGGACCTCATCAGGCAACCGTGACTGGCGACCCGCAGCATCCGGCCAATGCGGGCCGGTTGTGCGTTAAGGGGGCGGCGCTGGGTGAGACGCTGACGTCGCAGGGACGTCTGCTGACCGCCGAAGTTAACGGCCAGCCGGTCAGCCTTGATGCGGCGCTGGATGCGGCGGCGGCGGGATTGCGTGCGGTGATCGATCAATATGGTCCGCAGGCAGTGGCATTTTATGGTTCTGGCCAGCTGCTGACGGAGGATTACTACGTCGCCAATAAGCTGATGAAAGGCTACATCGGTGTCGCCAACATCGACACCAATTCACGGCTCTGTATGGCATCGGCGGTGGTCGGCTATAAGCGGGCGCTGGGAGCCGATGCGGTGCCCTGCTGCTATGAGGATCTGGAGCAGACCGATGTGGTGTTGCTGGTTGGCTCCAATGCTGCCTGGGCGCATCCTGTGGTCTGGCAGCGGCTGATGCAGGCAAAGCAGCAACGACCTGCAATGCAAATTGTGGTGATTGATCCGCGCCGCACGGCAAGTTGTGACCAGGCCGATCTCCACCTGCCGCTCCGTCCCGGCAGTGATTCGGCGTTGTTCTCCGGTCTGCTGCACTGGCTGGCTCAGCACGATGGCCTTGATAGCAGCATGTTGCCTCACCTTAATGGCGTGAATGAAACGCTGGCCGCTGCTGCGCAGTGGGATGTGGTGCGGGTGGCTGATACCTGTGATTTAACGGAGCAGCAGGTCGCGCATTTTTTCCAGCTGTTCAGCCAGCATGAGCGTGTACTTACGCTGTGGTGTATGGGGATTAATCAGTCCGTCACCGGCAGCGACAATAACCAGGCGATTCTTAATCTGCATCTGCTGACGGGTAAAATAGGGCGCGTGGGCTGCGGACCTTTTTCGCTGACCGGACAGCCGAATGCGATGGGCGGACGTGAAGTGGGTGGCCTGGCAAATCAGCTGGCGGCGCACATGAGTTTTACGGCAGCAGAATGCGATCGGGTGCTGCGCTTCTGGCGCAGCCCGACGATTGCCCGCGAGCCGGGGCTGACCGCACTGGACCTTTTCAGGGCAATTGCGGCAGGCGAGGTGAAAGCGGTGTGGATTATGGGCACCAATCCGGCGGTGTCGATGCCGGAGGGGAATCGCGTAGCGCAGGCGCTGGCGGCCTGCCCGCTGGTGATTGTGTCGGATGTGATGGCGCAGACCGATACCAGCGCCTTTGCCGATATTCTGCTGCCGGCCCAGGGATGGGGTGAGAAGAACGGCACGGTGACAAATTCAGAACGGCGTATTTCGCGTCAGCGCGCTTTTGCCGCCGCGCCAGGTGATGCACGGCCTGACTGGTGGCTGCTGGCGCAGGTGGCGCAGCGGCTGGGCTTTGGTGAGGGCTTCAACTGGCAGCATCCGTCGGAGATTTTCCGCGAGCATGCCGCGCTGTCGGGCTTTGAAAATCATGGCCAGCGCGCGTTTGATATCAGCGGGCTGGCGCAGTTGAGTCAGGCTGAATGGGATGCACTGCGTCCGGTGCAGTGGCCGGTGAACTGTAATTTTCCACAGGGTTGCGCCCGACTGTTTGGCGATCGCCGCTTTTTCCATCCGGACGGTAAAGCCCGTCTGCTTGTCCCGGCCACGCCTCTCCTGCCGCGGCGAGATTCTGCTTACCCGCTGCTGATGAATAGCGGTCGGGTGCGCGATCAGTGGCATACCATGACGCGTACCGGGCTGGTGCCGCGTCTGATGCAGCATTGCGATGAGCCCTTTGTGGCGCTGCATCCTGCTGACGCCGCGCAGTATGGCGTGACGGTGGGCGTTCTGGCGCGGGTGCAGTCTGCGCAGGGCTGGATCAGCGCCCGGGTGCGTATTGATGCGGGGATGCGGCGCGGCGAGTTGTTTGTGCCGATGCACTGGAACCGGCAGTTCAGTCAGCAGAGTCACGTCGATATGCTGATCGCCGGCCAGGCCTGTTCGTTTTCTGGGCAGCCTGCGCTGAAGCAGACGCCGGTACGGATTCGTCCGCTGGCGGTGACCTGGCAGGGCTGGTTCTGGCAGCGTGAGATTGCGCCGCTCGCGGGATTACGTTACTGGTCGCGCGCGCCTTATCCGGCGGTGCAGCGCTATGCCGTGGCGGGTGCGGGATCGCCGCAGGCGTGGCTGGCAGAGCAGATTGATCTGTCAGGCTGTGACGTGCAGGTCGCCACTGGCAGCGGCGCTGATTACCGGTTGCTGGCATGGCGCGACGGTGCATTGCAGCTGGCGTTTTATGCCGGTAGCGCCTTGCCGTCGCTGGATAGTGCGTTTGTTGCGGCGGCGTTTGCGGATGCGCCGCAGGATGCAGCCGGGCGGCACAGCGTGCTGGCGGGGCAGGCGATGCAGCGGCGTGCAGCGGGACGGATTATCTGTAGCTGTATGTCGGTGGGTGAGCAGACGATTTTGCAGGCGATGGCGCAGGGGTGTCGCACTACTCAGGCGTTAGGCGAGAAGCTAAAGTGCGGCACACAGTGCGGCTCCTGTATTCCGGAGCTGAAGCAGTTATTGCTGTCCGATGTGGTTGTGGAGGAATGATGACGCGAGCAATTGATTCTCTGGATAAGTTACTGGCTCCGGCCGGTGTGACAAAGCCGCAGAGTGCAGTATGGCTGGTGGGTGCAGGCCCTGGCGATGTGGAGTTGCTGACGGTGAAAGCATTGCGTTTACTGCAGCGGGCTGAGGTGGTGGTGTATGACCGGCTGGTGAGTGAAGCGGTGATGGCAGAGGTGCCGGAGAGTGCGTTATGCATTGATGTGGGTAAGCAGCCGGGGCAGCATGGGCTGAAGCAGGCGCAGATTAATCAGTTGCTGGTGGATCTGGCGCGTAGCGGGCGCAATGTGATCCGCCTGAAGGGAGGCGATCCGTTTATTTTTGGTCGGGGTGGCGAGGAGATGGTGAGCCTGCAGGAGGCCGGGATTCGCTGTGAGGTGGTGCCAGGGATTACCGCGGCGGTGGGCTGTGCGGCGGCCAGCGGCATTCCGTTGACGCACCGGGATTGTGCGCAGTCGTTGCGGTTGATTACCGGTCATGGCCGGAGTGGCGAGCCGCAGCTGGATGCGGCTGCGCTGTCGGCAGAGAATCAGACACTGGTGTTTTATATGGGGTTGAGCTGGAGTGCGTCGATCAGTGCGCAGTTGCAGGCGCAGGGACGGGATGCGGAGACGCCGGTGGCGATTATTGAGAAGGGAACCCGGCCGGATCAGCGGGTGCTGATTACCACATTGGGTGGGCTGGCGGAGACGGTCGCGCGGGATCAGCCGGTGTCGCCGTCGCTGCTGGTGGTGGGTGAGGTGGTGCGGTTTTATCGGGCGGATTTGCAGGTTCGGGGTGGGGGAGTTGGGGAGAGGTGCGTTGCGGAGGAAAGGCCTGCCTGATCGCAAAGGGATCCTGCATCCTTGCGGTTTGTTCGGGTGAGCAGACTGGGAGGGTTTGGTGAGCGGGTGAGCGGGTGAGCCGGTGCGTCGTGCAGGAAAGGCCTGCCTGATCGCAAAGGGATCCCGCATCCCTGCGGACTGGGCTCGCCTTCCATGGCTCGCACACTTTGCTCTTCAGGCAGGCCTTGCCTGCACTGTTGGCGATGGTGCGGCGTTTTGCTGGAGCAGATCTGGAGAGTGTGCGGGATTGTTCGGGTGAACAGGCTGGGAGGGTTTGGTGAGCCGGTGCGTCGTGCAGGAAAGGCCTGCCTGATCGCAAAGGGATCCCGCATCCCTGCGGACTGGGCTCGCCCTCCCTGGCTCGCACACTTTGCTCTTCAGGCAGGCCTTACCTGCACTGTTGGCGATGGTGCGGCGTTTTGCTGGAGCAGATCTGGAGAGTGTGCGGGTTAGTTCAGGTGAGCAGTTGTGTTTAATATCAACCAGGGAGGGGCTAAAGATGCGCAGTGACTATAGGTGATTAATGTCCGTTATGAGCGAAAAGCGGACGCTGACAGTCGTTGTAAAAATCCGGTTTGCGTTTTATTGCATTAGTCTAGGGAAGAAAAATATTGCGTTGGTGACTTCCCCAGCGCTTTTCTGAACATGGTGATAAACGCACTGACCGAATCATAACCCAGCATACCGGCTACGCGCTGCACAGACAGCCCTTCAGCCAGATGGCTCAGGGCAATCATTAAATGCAGTTGCTGACGCCAGCGACCAAAGCTCAGTCCTGTAGCATTTTTTATCAGCCTGGCCAGCGATCGCTCGCTGGTTGCCAGGTGTACAGCCCACTCTTTTAACGTCCTCCGGTCATCAGGATCCTTAAAAAGTCTCTCAGCCATAGCCCTGATTTTAGGATGGCCGGATACAGGCAGGTGGAGCGCTTTAACCGGCACATCCGTTATATGTTCCAGCAGCACCGCTGCCAGCCTCGCGGTTTTACTGTCAGGCGAATAAGCATGTTCCTGCTCTGCCAGATACAGAACAATCTCGCGGACAAGAGGACTAATCGCCAGGGTACAGCAGGCTTCCGGCATCGCTGCTGCGCCGGGTTCAATAAACAGAAAGCAGGTATCTGCATTCTTCGTGACCCGGCAACTGTGGGGGATTTCACCCGGAACCCAGACAGCATGTCCCGGTGGAACAATCCACAGCGCATCCTCAACCTCACAGCTCACTGCACCGCGCAAAGAGAGAATAAGTTGTCCCTTACGGTGAGCGTGCGGACTCTGCCCGGCATACTCGCCAGACGAAGATACATGCAGGGCTATAGCAGCCTGACTGAAAGCATCGGCATTAAACTCATCCGGTGAGGTCACCGGTTTTTTATCAACTGGCATGATTTAGTTATATATTGTCAGGTTGTCTATATTCTGTAACTCATTCGTCCTTTAAAGTCTTTCTTTTTACCAGAGAAAGCAAAATTTATGTCTCACACTACGAACAAGTGGTCTTCAGTCATACTTGTGACCGGCATCCTTTTTATCGCCATTAACCTGCGTGTTCCTTTTACCGCTATCGCACCCGTTTTAAAGTCCATTCGCCATGATTTTGGGCTAAGTATTACTGCCGTTGGGTTGCTTAACTCACTGCCTTTACTGGCCTTTGCCGCCTTTTCACCCCTGAGCGCCTCCGTCTCCAGGAAGTACGGTCTGGAACGCACCCTTTTTGGTGCACTCGCCGTGATTTCAGCTGGTATTCTGCTTCGCTCCACAGACAGCGTCTGGGCGCTTTATGGCGGAACCCTATTGATAGGTATCGGGATTGCCCTGGGCAATGTTCTTCTGCCTGGCCTTATAAAGCGCGACTTTTCCGGCAACGTGGCTTCCGTGACGGGGGCATATTCCATCACCATGGGCGCGGCTGGTGCTATTGGTTCAGCCATTATCATTCCTCTGACGCAGAGCTGGGGCTGGAACATCGCGTTAGCCATGCTGGTGATTGCACCTCTGCTGGCGCTGCTTTTATGGTTGCCCCAGTTGAAGAAAAAGCATCAGCTTCCAGCTGTGGGGGAGAAAAAAGCGGCGACCGTCGCGGTCTGGCGCTCGCCTCTGGCCTGGCAGGTCACCCTGTTTATGGGCCTGAATGCGATGCCGTTTTATGTTGCGGTCGGCTGGCTGCCAGCCATTCTTACGGACAGTGGACTCTCCTCAGCTCAGGCTGGTGAGGTACACGGTATCCTTCAACTGACCACCGCCATTCCCGGCCTGATTCTGGCCGCCACGCTGCGCCGTCTTAACGATCAGAAATTAGCTGCTGCTGGCGTCAGCCTGGTAACCGCAGTGTCCTATATCGGCATCCTGTATTTGCCGAATCTGGCGATGCTATGGGCGGCGCTTCTCGGCTTCGGCTGTGGCGCCAGCATGATGCTGGGTCTGACCTTCATCGGGCTGCGTACCAAAAACGCCGGTGATGCTGCCGCGCTGTCAGGCATGGCACAGAGTGTCGGTTATCTGATGGCAGCAATGGGGCCACTGTTGCTTGGTAAAGTACAGGAGCTGTCCGGAGGCTGGACGGTGCCGTTACTGATGACCGCAGCAATCGCGGTCGCAGGTGCCTGCACTGGAATGGCTGCCGGACGAAACGCTCACCTGGAACCTTCACAGCAGCCTGGCTGAAATTGCTGATACCGCGGGGGACAATGGTTTCCCTGCTGTGGATGTTATTAATTATCGTTCTGCAGCGTCTTACTGCTATCGGAGGCATCTTTTACAGGGAAGACAGATTCTCCGCCGCGCTATCATTAAAAAGCCCGGCGACCCAGTCAGCAAAAACACGCACTGCAGGAGAGAGAAAGCGCTGATGCGGATAGAGCATCGTCACCGGCACTGAAGCTGGCTGCCAGTCCGCCAGAACCTCGACCAGCGTCCCTTGCTGCAGTTTTTCCGAGATGACATTCTCAGCAAGCTGCGCCAGTCCAAAACCCTCAAGACACAGTCTGATATAGAGTCCCGTTTCGTTAACGGCTACATCGCCCGCGACCGGGATGGATAGTACCTCCGTGCCTCGTGTAAAACGCAGTTCATTAGTGCGTCTTCCCGAACCGGAAAAGTAATGAATCGCCCGATGCTGCAACAACGCCTCCGGCGTCTCAGGAATACCGTGCTCTCTGAGATAGTCCGGCGAGGCGCAGGTCACCCAGCGAAACCGGCCAAGCGGACGGGCAACCAGTGTGGAGTCAGTCAATTCTCCGGTTCGGATGACGCAATCCACGCCTTCCTGAACAAGATCGACCTGCCGGTCACTGACGCCAATCATCAGGTAAATATCCGGGTAGAGCCGGTAAAAATCTTTCAGGTTGGGCATAACGATGAAATGGGCGATCCCGCCAGGCATATCAACCCGCAACCGTCCCTGGGGGCGTCTGACGGAATCAGTCAGGCTGGATTCAGTGTGTTCAATCAGCGACAGGATCTCCCGGCACTGCGCCAGATACTGAAGGCCTTCAGGCGTGAGGCTGACCCGCCTTGTCGTCCGGTTAAGCAGGCGCACCTGCAGATATTTTTCAAGATTTTTAATCGTGCTGGTGACGGTGGATGAAGGCAGTGACAGCGTTTTGGCCGCGCGCACAAAACTTCCGGCTTCAGCGACCCGCATGAAAACCTGCATAGCCTGAATCCTGTCCATGGTTCTGTTCCGCAATAAACGTAAGTGTAATTATTCGCGAATTATGAATTATGAAAACGTTTTAAGCATCTTTTTCAGGTTAATGGCGTAGCGTATCGTTTCCCAATCAATCAGGAAAGAGACAAGTCAATGAGCGGTTACATCAGAAATATTGTTAATAATCAAAACATCACGTCTCAGGTAACGTTGATCCGTGACGCGACGATACTGAGCATGGACGAGAACGTCGGTAACATTGAACGTGGTGATATTCTTATCAGCGGCTCAACGATCACCGCTGTAGGCCAGAACCTTGACGCGCCTGGTGCGCAGGTGATTGATGCAACTAACATGATTGCCATGCCGGGAATGGTCGATTCTCATCGTCATGCATGGGAAGGACAGCTGCGCCGCATTAACCCGAACGCCACCTGTCTGGATGACTACAGCAATGCCACGCACTTCTCGTTCGCAAAATATTATCGTCCTGCCGATATCTATGTCGGCAATCTGCTGACAGCGCTGGGCGCTATTGATGCGGGCATTACCACGATGATTGATAACTCGCACAATAGCCGGACCGCAGCGCATTCCGATGCCGCCGTCGAGGCCCTGCTTGATACCGGCATTCGTGCCATTCATGCTTCCGGCGCACCGGTAGCCGGCGAATGGGATAAAGCGCACTGGCCGGGAAACTGGCAGCGCCTGCAGGAGAAGTATTTCACCAGCGCCCCTGAAAGCCTGGTCTCCCTCGCCGTTATGGCGCAGCTGGAGCCAGCGTTGTGGACCGAGGCACGCAGGCTGGGACTGCCGATTGTAACGGAGTTCTTTGGGGCTGAGATGGGGTCTGAACTTGAGTCGCTGCATCAGCAGGGGCTGCTGGGTCCGGACAATATTTTCAATCACTGCACGGCGCTGTCTGACCGTGGATGGGAAATTCTGCGGGAAGCAGGTGTCCGGGTGAACGTCTGTCCACGCTCAGATTCGCACTATGGCATTGAAAGCGGAATGTTCGCCATTGAGGCCGCGCAGCGTCATGGCATCAGTCCAGGCCTGAGCGTAGACAATGAAACGTCGTACAGCACCGACATGTTTATGGAGATGCGCGTTGCCTTTTACCTTCAGCGGGTGATGGGGATGCATCAGGAGCAATGCTGCGATTCTGAACATGCGCTGAAAACGCTTCCGGCGGCGCAACTCCTTAAAGCCGCGACTCTCGATGGCGCAGCCTGTGCAGGGTTACGGGACAAAGTGGGCAGCCTGACGCCAGGCAAACAAGCCGATCTGGTTCTGATTAACGCCAGTGACCTCAACCTTTACCCGTCCGGCAATGCCTTTGGCACGGTGGTTCATGCCGCCGAGCGCAGCAACATCGATACCGTCATGATCGGCGGGCGAATCCTTAAACAGAACGGCAAGGTGCTGGGCGTGGACAGCTCGCGACTGCGTGCGGCAATTGATGAGTCACGTGAGCACCTGTTTACCGCCTCTGGCTACCAGCCTGACATGTTTGCTGACACCTTCCTGCCGCTGGAGCAGTCAGACTGACCGGGATGAAAAGCATGATCTATTACGTAATCGCCTTTGCCGCAGGTCTGGGGATCACCCTGCAGACGACCCTGAACAGCCAGCTGGCAAAAGGACTGGGCGGCGACCCGGTCACTGCTGCGCTTTTTTCCTTTACGGCGGGCGCGTTCAGTCTGGGTATTTACGCCCTGCTGCGAGGTGGGCTGATAACATCGTTATCAGCAATCCCATCGCAGCCTCTATGGAGTCTGGCGGGCGGTCTTATTGGCGCATGTGCTCTGTTCAGCTATGTCGTGCTTGCACCGAAAATCGGGTTTTCAGCCCTGCTCGGGCTGGCTATTGTCGGACAGTTACTTTCCTCGCAGATGTTTGACCATTTTGGCCTGCTGGGGCTGTGCGTCGGCCGGTTTCGTTACTCAGGCTGGGGGGATTGGTTGTCATGCTGGCCGGACTCGCCGTCATGCTTTTCGGCGAGCGGCTCTCAGCACGTTTTCTGCAGTAACGGCGTTACCCACCTCTGCCGACGAACGGTAAAACCCTAAATAATCCGGAGGCTTAACATGTTATCAATCGCAGTTGATGTCAGGAATACGCTGGGAGAGTGCCCGCTGTGGTGTGAAAGAACCCGCAGGCTCTACTGGACTGACATCGAAGCCAGTGAACTGCTCGCACTGGAAGAAGGCACTGGCGCTGTGATGCGCTGGTCGCTTCCTGAACGTCTCGGCTCTTTTGCCCTGACTGAACAAAACAACGTTCTGCTGATGGGATTTGCATCCAGGCTGGCTTTCTATGATCTCAACAGCGGGTTGCTTACCCCGGTGGCCCCTTCACCGGGAGACACCGGCACCAGCATAGGTGATGGACGGTGTGACCGTACCGGTAATTTTGTCTTCGGAACGATGGATGACGGTTATCCCGTTAAAGTCATCGGTAGATTTCACCGGCTCAACGCGGCGACGCTGACTGTTGAGACGCTTGCACTGCCCGATGTGGCTATCCCGAACAGCATCTGTTTCAGCCCCGATGGTGGCACGCTCTATTACTGTGACTCGATGCAGGGCCGAATAATGTGCTGTGATTATCCCTCGCTGCGAAACCAGCGCGTGTTCGCAGAAACCGAAGGCAGCGGCGCGCCTGACGGCTGCTGCGTGGATGCGATGGGATATCTATGGAATGCTGAATGGGGAGGGAGCCGTGTTGTCCGTTACCGCCCGGATGGGACCACCGCTGCTATTCTGACATCACCTGGAATGCAGAGCACCTGTCCAGCACTTGCCGGTGAGGGTTTTACCCATCTCTATTGCACCACTGCTTCTGTGGGGCTTACTGCGCTGTCTGAATATGACGGTGCACTGCTCAAGGCTGAATCTGATGTCAGCCCCGGCTTACCTGAAAAGCGCTTTGCGGCACACCCAGTTTAACGGTTTTGATACTGAGAGAACTTTGCCAGTTCAGGCTCAAAGAAAATGTACGTTTCTGGCACAGGGCTGCTGTAGCAGCCCTGACAAATTAGACTTCAATCGACTCTGATATCTCCAGGGCATCATCTACTTCAATGCCCAGGTAACGTACAGTGCTTTCGAGTTTTTTATGACCCAAAAGTAACTGGATAACACGAAGGTTTTTCGTTTTTTTATAGATAAGATATGGCTTTGTTCTGCGCATGGAATGCGTACTGTAGAGTGTTTCATCGAGACCCAGCTTCTCAATCCATCCATGAAAAATACGGTTATATTGTCTGGTTGAAATGTGTCTTGAAGAACCAATGCGGGACTGAAAAAGATAGTCGCTACTACGTAAATGAGCGATTTTGATCCATGCGGATACAGCCTCTCTGGTTCCCTTCGTCAGTTCAAACTGAACAGGGCTGCCCGTTTTTTGCTGCAGCACAGTCGCTCTGCCCGAAACAGTGTGTCCATAGGCCACATCAGAAACTTTCAACTTAACCAGATCGCAGCCCCGAAGTTTACTGTCCAGAGCCATGTTAAACAGAGCCAAATCGCGGACTTTTCCTTCCAGCTCAAGACGGATACGAATTCCCCAGATATGAGAGATCTGAAGAGGTCGTTTCTGGCCAATAAGGCGGCTTTTGTTCCAGGGGGATACTGTCATGTTCAATCTCCATTGGGTGAGGAGATGTGATTATGGTTGTCTCATTTGAGCGAAAAGCGGACGTTGTCCGCTTCGGTACAGAGTTGAATTTACTTACTGCACTTTGGGCCTGTCAGGTAAGTCCTGTGTTTAGCTGTTTATGTCCTCGGGGCTGGCGGCCTTAACCCGGGTTGCGGCCAAGCTGGCAGTGAGAATGAAGACCAAGCAAATCAGCGCCTGTATTCTTAGAGTGACATGATGATCAATCAGCACACCCATGATGACCGGAGAGGCCCCACTGGCGAGCACCGTACCTGCCTCAACAGCCGATCGCACTTTTGCCAGCTGTGCGGGGCCAAAGAGCTGCACCCATAGCGCGGTCGCCAGCGTGGACGCAATGGCTGACGATACGCCGGTCATAATGAGATAAAACGGCGTGACCCACTGACTGCTGCTGAGCCACAGCGCAAGCATGCCAGCGCCTTGCGGCAGAAGAAACCACGGCAGAAGACGGCGCGGTGTGAGCCGGTCTATCAGCGGACCAAATGATAACAGGGACGCCGCCTGCGTAACGGCGTAGGCGATAAACCACGCAGCAACCCACGACAGTGCCCACTCTTTTTCCTCTGCAAGACGCGCCTGATGAAAAAAGAATCCCGTGGTAATGAAAGGTGACGCCAGCACTGCCGGCAGCGCCAGAAGCAAGTTACGGTTTTTCCATACTGACATTTCGCGAACCTTCTCTGCGCCCCGCTTTCTGAACGTCCGCAGCGGCTTTTCGGCAGTGCGTGTAAGGCAGCTGACAGCCAGCGCAACGCCGACAAACAGAACCGCAGCATTAATCAGCCAGGCAGTGCGCCATCCCGTCAGATAGTTAATCTGCACGGCAGCCAACGGAAACAGCGCCTGTGCGATCGACAGGCCCAGTGCGATAGCACCCAGCGCTTTTCCGGCGTCCAGCGGGAACTGACGCGCAGTCACCGTCAGGGCGGTATGCACCATCAGGCCTTGTCCGCCGAGGCGAAGCAGGTAAAAGCCTGCACAGAGCATCCATGCCGCCTGCGCACCGGAGACGAGCAGGCACGCCGTTATCATCAGCAGGGTAACGGCCAGGGTGAATCGACGGGTAGTGGTGTAGTCAATCAGCCTGCCCGCCCAGGTCAGGGTGACGGCACTCATCACGGTGCCCGCGGCATAAAGTCCGCCCAGCCCGCCGTCGCTGAGCCCGAATGCCTGACGCAGGTCCTGCCCGTAAAGCGATACGAAGTAAGTCTGTCCAAAACTCGACATTGCCATCAGTATCGCGCCAAAGGCGAGATGGCTACCGTGCTGATACATAAAGCGAAACAGCTGACGCATGGTATTCCCTGAGCACGGCTGACAAAGGCGCCGCACAAATGAACTGCTCCGGGACTTATGTTCCCTAGGCTCGTTATGAAAAGGGCCTGCGATTGCAGGCCCGTAAAGTTTACCGCAGCATCAGCAGCGGATGACGGCTTTCAGCCAGCATCGCCGTGGTGTGACTGCCGATAAAGAACCGGCGCAACCGGGAGTGTCCCCAGGCTCCCATCACGATCAGGTCCGTTCCGTTATCCTCCGCGTAACGGCACAGCCCGCGCGAGACGGATTCATCCTGAATCAGCCGCGACTCTGCATCAATGCCGGCTGCCTTCAGGATTTGCTGCGCATCATGTAGTGAAGCATCGTTGCCGTTCACCATCACGACATGGCAGGTCAGGCCACGAAGCAGCGGGCTCACGGTCAGCCGGGTCAGGTTTAGGCGGCTCGCCTCGCTGCCGTCCCAGGCAAAGAGCACCCGGGATGGCGCGCTGAACGTTTCCGGTACGACCAGCACGGGCTCTCTCTGCAGGCGAATGACGCTTTCCAGATGGCTGCCCACGGTATGTTCCGCACCGCGCCGGTCGAGAACCATCAGCCTGACGTCATCGAGTCCGGCAAGGATTTCATCCAGCGCGCCGTGCATCTGCAGCTTGCGCACTTCCGGACCCCCTGCACGGGCCAGTCGCTCAGCACAGCCGCCCAGAATGGCTTTACCCTGTGCCATGAGCAGGCGGCTGCGCTCGCCCTCCACGCGCACCAGCTCTTCGGTCAGCAGCTCTTTGCTGTCGATGCCAATGCTGCCGCTCAGGTCAGAGATGGCCGGATGGCCGTCTTTTTCCAGTACGTGCAGCAGAGCCAGCGACGCAGAGAGGCCGGCGGCGGCCCACGCCGCGTAGTCACAGACCGGCACGGTTGACGGCGAACCGTCCACGCAGGCCACAACGGTATTGTTCATAGCTGAATCTCCTGTCGGTTAGTGACCGCCCATCAGTTTTTCCGCTTCTTCCGGCTTGTCGTGCACGCCGAAGCGGTCAACGAGGGTACGGGTGGCGTCGTTCATGCCCAGTATTTCTACCTCCGCGCCTTCCCGGCGAAACTTAATCACCGCCCTGTCCAGCGCGCTTACGGCGGTGATGTCCCAGAAGTGGGCGTGCGTGACGTCAATAACCACGCGTTCTGCCGCTTCCCTGAAGTCAAAGTGGCTCATAAAGCGATCGGCGGCGGCAAAAAAGACCTGACCGATCACGATATAGGTCCTGGTATCACCCTCCAGTGACGACCTGACCGTCATAATGCGCGCCACTTTGGTCGCAAAGTTCAGCGATGCAATCAGTACCCCGGTCAGCACGCCGAAAGCCAGGTTATCGGTTGCAACCACTACCGCCACGGTTGCCAGCATGACCACGCTGGTCGACAGCGGATGGCGGCGCAGGTCGGTAATAGAGCGCCAGGAAAAGGTGCCGATGGACACCATGATCATCACCGCAACCAGTGCCGCCATTGGGATTTGCGACACCCACTCACGCAGGAATACCACCATCAGCAGTAGCACTACACCCGCGGTTAGAGTGGAAAGTCGGCCCCGTCCGCCGGACTTCACGTTTATCACCGACTGACCAATCATGGCGCAGCCCGCCATACCGCCGATAAACGCCGTACAGACGTTAGCAATGCCCTGCGCCTTGCACTCGCGGTTTTTATCGCTCGGGGTGTCGGTCATGTCGTCCACGATAGTGGCGGTCATCATCGACTCCAGCAGTCCCACCACGGCAAGGCCGGCGGAGTAAGGCAGGATAATCAGCAGCGTATCCAGGTTCAGCGGAATGTCCGGAATGAGGAACACCGGCAGGCTGTCGGGCAGCTTGCCCATGTCGCCCACGGTGCGCACGTCCAGATGCAGCCACATGGAGATGGCGGTCAGCACCACGATGCAGACCAGCGGGGAGGGAATGGTTTTATTGAGGTACGGAAAGAGGTAGATGATTGCCAAGCCTGCGGCGGTGAGCGCATACACGTGCCAGGTCACGTTGGTCAGCTCCGGCAACTGTGCCATAAAAATCAGAATGGCCAGCGCGTTGACAAAGCCCGTCACGACCGAGCGCGACACGTAGCGCATCAGGCTGCCAAGCTTCAGGTAGCCGGCGACCAGCTGCAGCAGGCCGGTGAGCACCGACGCTGCCAGCAGATACTGCAGACCGTGGTCTTTCACCAGGGTTATCATCAGCAGCGCCATCGCACCGGTGGCCGATGAAATCATCGCGGGGCGTCCGCCAAAGATGGCCATCACCACGGGAATACAGAACGCCGAGTACAGGCCGACCTGCGGGTCGACTCCGGCAATGATGGAAAACGCGATCGCTTCAGGAATGAGCGCGAGCGCGACGACAATACCGGCGAGCACGTCACCACGGACGTTGCCCAGCCAGTCCTTACGCGTCGAGGACAGCAGCATAATAATTTCTCAGATTTTGAATACAGTCAGCCCGTGAGGGCAAAATTTCGGGTACGAAAAAGCACATCCGCAGTCGGGATGTTTTTGAGTGCGCGACTGAAACTACTCAGTGCGACAGGGGAGGGTTACGACTCAGGGTGGCGTAAGACGCATGATTTTTTAGTACTCCTTTACGGCAACCTATGCCTTCAGGACTGAATTAAGCCAGCTCATCAGGGGATGAACGCAGACCACAAATCCTGCTCTTGCCATAACAGGAGCTTAACTATAAACGAAAGAAGAAAGAGATCAATGTTTCACCGTGCAGATCATCGCCAGGTAAGTAATCAGAAAGGCACTCCTGCTAATGTCCGCTTATGGCACAAAGCGGACATGAATCATGTATAAAACTCGTTAAGAGAGAAATTGATATTAACAATCTTTCCTACCTCTTATGAGGTAATTAATAACATCAGCATGGGCTAATTACTGGGTGACAGGTTAGACCTTGTTGCAATTCAACCTAAACATTCACTTTCTTACGCCTGCTATAAAGTTAATGAACAGTTAACCGATAATGATGATTAAGATGCTTTCAATCTGCATTATTTTTGTTCTTATAATAATTAATTCAGCAGGATGTAAAAATGAATAATATTCTTAACAATATTAATCTTACCGCTAAGTTTGCAATTCTGGGCTTGTTTTGCCTTGTTCTTTTTTCAGTTCCTACCGTGCTTTTTGTGTCAGAAGGTAATAAATATATTCAGGACAAGCAGAAAGAAGTAACAGGAGTGCCTGCTGAAAACAAAATCCTTGCCCTGTTGAATCTGATACAGCGCCATCGCGCTGAAACAGCCCTCGCTATTGCGCAAAAAAATCCTGCCACCTCATCGCGTCTAAGTGTTAGAGATGACATTGTTACTATCACCGATGTCATCAAGAAAGAGATGGCGCAGACAGAAGGCAGTGCGGGTTTAATCGATAAAATTAATGGGGTGCGTGCACAGTGGGACGCGCTGCAGCAGGACATTGATGCTTCGAAACTGGATCAAACGGCCAGCCTTGACGCACATGCGCAACTCATCCGCAAACTTCTTAACACAAACCGCGACGTGCTGGATTTTTACGGTCTGTCGCTTGATTCAGATATCAGTACGTACCGCCTGATTACCAGCAATTTCTCATCATTGCCTGAGCTTACCGAAAGTCTGGGTAAAATTCGTGCGTTCGGGACTTCACTGCTTGCCAGGAAAGAAGCCGTTAGTGAGGCTGACTCTGTCCGTATGGAATCATTAATCAGCACGGGTGCCTATAACCTGGATATGTTTGCTCAGGACTCAGAGAAGCTTTTTTCGTCTGATACAGGGCTGAAGCAGAAATTCAGTGCCGATGCCGACGGGGCCGTACAGGAAGCTCAAAATGCCCTGAAAACTGCAGGTGAGTTATTTATTAGCCGCAGTATGACGAATCAGAGTCCTCAGGACTATGCCGCACTTTTTACCAGCGCGATTAACAGATTCAGCACCTACGCGATTGCGGGCGGTAATGAACTGAATGACATGCTGAACCAGCAGATTACGGACCACCGGCATGCACAGTATGGTTTGCTGAGCGTTCTTCTCTTTATGGTCCTGCTTTCTGTCATTTTCGCATTGATTATTATCCGTTCTGTAACACGACCTATCGGTGCCGCGTCCAAGCTTGCGCTTGAAGTGGCAGAAGGCGATCTGACCGCATCTTTTTCCGTGACAGGACGCAATGAAACAGCCGGTCTGCTTAAGGCATTACTGCAGATGAGTCAGCGCCTGACGGTGACGGTAGAAAACATTAAAAGTAATGCTGTCACCATTGCCACCTCATCTGAGGAGATTGCCCGCGGTAACGGCGATCTTTCTGCGAGGACGGAAGAACAGGCTGCATCGCTGGCTGAAACAGCCGCCAGTATGGAACAACTCTCTTCGATCATCGGCAACAATGCTGAAAACACCCGCCATGCTGCAGAAATGGCCAGCTCGGCTACCAGCGCGGCATTGCGTGGCGGTCAGGCAATGGAATCAGTGCTGGGTTCCATGGAGAAAATCAGCAGCAGTGCAGGGCAGATTAAGGAAATCATTTCTGTCATTGATGGGATTGCGTTTCAGACGAATATTCTCGCGTTAAACGCGGCTGTTGAAGCTGCCCGGGCCGGTGAGCACGGTAAGGGCTTTGCGGTTGTTGCGGCGGAAGTCAGATCGCTGGCACAGCGCTCGGCTGGCGCGGCGAAAGAAATTAAAGGACTGATCGAACAGTCTGTGGAGAATGCTGAGCAGGGCATTTCGATGGCCCGGGATGCAGGTGAAAAAGTGAAGGAGAGTATGGATGCGATTGAACAGACAGCACAGCTGGTGAGAGAGATTTCATCTTCTTCAGAAGAGCAGAGTGCAGGCGTATCGCAGATAAATATTGCCGTTACTCAGATGGATCAGGTCACACAGCAGAATGCCGTGCTCGTTGAAGAGTCAGCATCGTCTGCTGATGAACTTGCAAGTCGAGCCGCTAATCTGAGGGACGCGGTTAGCGTGTTCCGCACAAACGCTGGTTAAAATTTCTGTTAAGTGCTTTTTATATGTCTGTAAACGGCGTGCTGCCAGGCGCATTTCTTAGGCCTGTCATCTCAGTAACAGTATTCCATAAGCCATCCTACGGGATGGCTTAATTCCTTCCTTACGTAACGTTGGCACAAAGCGGACATACGTGCTGCAAGGTCCGCTATGAGCGAACAGCGGACGTTACGCTTCCCTGCTAACATTGGCTCTGAGCAGTCAGAATAGAACTTAGTGATTCATTGTGAATTCCCGAACGCCTTTGCAGCCAGTCTGATTCGCCGCAACTTTTTGAATTACTGTTCCTAATTAATCTGTCCATTGTTGCCATAGTGGTGAAAAACATGAAATTTGAAACCGGATTCATGGTTATGAATCACGATCTTGTTCCCCACACAATAATCGTATGAGGTTTTTATGCTGATAGCGCAGGTTTCAGACATTCACGCCTCACCCGAAAATGACCATCTGTTTCGGTTCGATCAGGTACTAAATTGGCTTACGCATCTGCAGCCGGACGTACTGGTAGTTACAGGTGATCTAACAGATGGGCATTGGCAGGAAGGTTATATAAAGATAGCTGACCGTCTGAATCAGCAAAATTACCCTTCGTTGGTCCTGCCGGGTAACTCAGACGACCGCTGTCTGGTGCGTTCTGTTTGGGATGAGAACAGATGGGCGCACGATGCCCAAGGAGAGGCCCTGCACTTCATTCATAACACCGGTGGCATTCGCCTGATTGGTCTGGATTCGACGATTGATTATAAGGATTACGGCAGTGTGACTGACCATCTGGAATGGTTGGATAATCAACTTAGTGACGCATGCAGCCCTCCGTCATTGCTGTTTATGCACCATCACGTATTTGCATCTGGCATACCAACGCTAGACGAAACGATGTGCAGAGGTCTGCCTGAGATGGAAAATTTGATTAGACGCGCCCCGACCAGACTACTCGCCATTTCTTCAGGCCATGTCCACAGACCAATAGCGGGTACGTTTGCGGGCATACCTGCCTACATTTGTGGCTCCGTTTGCCCGGCTAATCCTGTCTGGTTTGGAACAGTAAACGTTCCTCCTGCGAATGACCCGCCAGCATTGATGATTCACCGCTACGTCAGTAAATCCATTACCAGTCATCACGTTTGCGTTTAACTGGTATTCAGAAAAGCATAGACCTCATAGAAAACGACCTGATCCCCAGTGATCAACACATAAAGTTGTGCGGGAGCAATGTCTGCTCTTGGCACATAGCGGACGTTAGCCCTATCTCCCAATCGTAGTTGAAACAACTCCTTTACAATCTCACTTTTCAACAAGGGAAATACTCCTGTCGCTGTTCGGGAGTACTGAGCTCTGCTTTTATCTCTGTATTACAGCTCACAGCCGAGAGTACAGCGATGTATAACAGTGAACGGATATCCCTGCGGATTGGGCTCGCCTTCCCTGGCTCGCACACGTTGCTCTTCAGGCAGGCCTTACCTGCACTGTTGGTGATGGTGCGGGGTTTTTAGTGGCTAACTGAAATGTCCGCGCTTACCTGTGCCTCACATTTTCGGGTCTCACCGCTCTGGAATCACTCACTTTAGCGGGGTACGAATTTTAAATTACATCGCCCGCTTCAGCGGCAGTGGGGCCACCAGCACTTTTACGCCCAGAGCTTCAAACGCTTTGACCTGCGCGGGGCTGATGCCGCTGTCGGTGATCAGGTAGTGGATGTTGCTCCAGTCACAGGGGAGCGCGAACATGGATACCTTGTCGATTTTGCTGGAGTCCGCCACCACATACACTGTGCTGGCGGATTTGATCATCGCCAGTTTTACTTTGATATCCGTTTCACTGGGGAAACTCAGGCCCAGACGCGGCGAGATGCAGGCGGTCGCCAGGAAGAGTTTTTCAGCCAACACGTTTTCAAAAAAGCTGGCCGCTTTCTCGCCAGAGGTGGAGAGCGTCGGAAATTTAAAGGTGCCGCCGGTCAACAGGATATTGATCCCCGGCTCGCCGCCCAGTTTCAGGGCGATATTAACTGCCGTGGTCACCACTGACAGACGGCGGATGTGGCTGATGGCGTCAGTAATCGCGGTGGTCGTGGTACCGGAATCGAAAATCACAGTGTCGCCATTTTCGATATGCTGCGCCGCCAGCCGGCCAATTGCCTCTTTCTCTTCCAGATGGGTCTGCCGCTCCAGCAGCATCGCCCCGGTATTCTGCTTGCCCGTCATCAGCGTTGCGCCACCGTGGTAGCGCTGCACAAAGCCCTGTTTCTGCAGCATGCGCAGGTCGCTGCGTAATGTGGCTTCGGTCAGGCCAAAGGTCTCCGTCAGTGCTTTGACCGTGACCGTGCCATCCTCACGGATCATCTCCAGAATTTTCTCGCGGCGTTGCTGCATGTCAGCGAACTGCTCACTTTTGCTTTTCAATCGAAATGCTCCCTTTTCCAATAACCTGAGAGGTCGGGCAAACAAGGTCTCTGTGGCTGAGTTTAACGCGCCATTTTTATGAATGCGAGATAGCCAGATAGGCCATTGGTTTTCGAACGAAAATTAGCAATCCGCATGTTATTGAATCTCTCAGGCTTTCCCGATTGCAGCAGTGCGGCTTTATTTCGGGACTGGAAGCCAGATCACGTCTTTTCAATCAGATAAGCGGCTTTAGGAGGCAGATGGTCGAAATTTGATCTGCTCCACACATCATTTCCTTTCGATAGCATATATTTTTGTTCGAAAATGAATGAAACAACCGCATCAGCAAAAATCTGAGGGGAAGAGTGGGATGAGTGGCGAATATGACGTAAACCTGCGCTACGGCGTAGATACCGCAATGAATCTGGCTGACAAAGTGGCGGTGGTGACCGGTGGTCTGGGCGGTATCGCCATGGCGACGAATGGCATGTTGCTGGAGAAGGGTGCGCGTCTGGCTCTGCTCTATCCGCCGTTTGAAGCGGAGAAGGTTGCCAGTCTGCAGGCGGAGTTTGCGGCCGATCGGGTGCAGTTTGTCTGCTGTGATGTCACCGAACCCGCATCGGTGGAAGAGGCGTTTGACGCGGTCGTTTCACATTATGGCCGCATCGATATCCTGGTGAACTGCGCGGGCTACGTGATGCTGCAACCCGTGATTGAAACCGATTTTGCCGAATGGCAGAAGCAGATCGCGGTGAATCTTACCGGGCCTTTTCTCTGCTCGCAGGCAGCTGCAAAGCTGATGATTCGTGCCGGTGCGGGCGGCAAAATTATTAATATCGCCTCACAGGCGGCGTCCATCGCTATCGACAACCATGTCGCCTATACCTCCGCCAAAGCAGGTCTGCTGGGCATGACCAAAGTGATGGCCAAAGAGTTTGCGCCGCATCGCATCAACGTGAACACCCTGTCGCCCACCGTGGTGCTGACGCCTATGGGCGAGAAAGCCTGGCGCGGCGAAAAGGGCGAGCAGATGAAAAAACTGATTCCGCTGGGCCGCTTTGCCTATACCGATGAAATTGCCGCCGCCGTTCTGTTCTTCGCCAGTAACGGCAGCGACATGATTACCGGTGCCGATTTAATGATCGATGGTGGATTCACTATCTGGTAATGCCAGCCCAACATCCGGGACTTCATACCCTGCCATAACGATAAGAGAGAACATCATGAAAAAACGTACCCTGCTTTGCACTGCCGTGGCTGCCTGTCTGGTTTCGCAGGCGGCGTTTGCCGCCGAAAAAGGCACCATTATGATTCTGGTTAACTCACTCGATAATCCCTACTACGCCTCCGAAGCCAAAGGCGCCAATCTCAAAGCGCAGGAACTGGGTTACAAGACCACGGTGCTGTCGCATGGCGAAGATGTGAAGAAGCAGAGCGAACTGATTGATGCCGCTATCGGTAAGAAAGTGCAGGGTATCGTACTGGATAACGCCGACTCCACCGCCAGCGTGGCGGCAATTAAAAAGGCTAAAGATGCCGGCATTCCGGTGGTTTTAATTAACCGTGAAATCCCGGTCGATGACGTGGCACTGGCGCAGATTACCCATAACAACTTCCAGGCAGGTTCCGATGTAGCCAACGTCTTTGTTGAGAAAATGGGCGAAAAGGGCAAATACGCCGAGCTGGCCTGTAACCTGGCCGACAATAACTGCGTCACCCGTTCAAAATCGTTCCATCAGGTACTGGATCAATATCCTGATATGCAGAGCGTGGCGCGTCAGGATGCGAAAGGCACGCTGATCGACGGCAAGCGCATTATGGACAGTATTCTGCAGGCGCATCCGGATGTAAAAGGGGTGATCTGCGGCAACGGCCCGGTTGCGCTGGGCGCGATCGCTGCGCTCAAGGCGGCCGGGCGCAACGATGTGATTGTGGTGGGCATTGATGGCAGTAACGATGAACGCGATGCAGTGAAAGCGGGCACGCTGAAAGCCACCGTGATGTTGCAGGCCCAGGCGATTGCCGCCGAAGGTGTCACCGATCTCGATAATTTCATTCAGAAGGGCGTGAAGCCGGAAAAACAGCGTGTGATGTTCCGCGGCATTCTGATTACCCCGGAAAATGCCAAAAACGTCCAGGACTTCAACTACAAGTCGTAACTAAACGCTGCCGCGCCTGCATTAGCGGGCGCCAGGGAGAAGAAGATGTCCCGAAGAGTCTGGCTGACGCTGGTGGTCTTACTGTTAAGCGGCTGCAAAATTGTGTCGCAGCAGGAGCTGGCTGACCTGAAAAATCCACCCAATCCAAAAATGGCTAATATCGACCAGCTGTGGCAGCAAAAACTGGTGCCGCAGGTCCAGGCAGAGGCGAAACCGCTGGCGACGCTGATGAAGTCGCTGCAGTCTGCCAAAGACTTTGACAGCGCCTGTCAGACTTATGGCTATCGCAGTCAGGCTGAGAATCCCTGTGTCTTTAGCGTCTCGGTTCGCGGTGAGGTGACCGCGGTAAACACAACGTCGCGCAGCGGAAAAATGACGGTGAAAGACGAATCAGGTGACAGTGTCACTATTCAGACCGGGCCGATTATTCGCGGGACCGCGTTGCGCGATGCCTATAAAGGTGCGAGCTATCAGGACTTTAATGACCAGGTGCTGTTTGGTGACTACGGTAAGGCGATTAACCAGCACGCTTCCACCCTGATGCAGCAGTTCGCGCCGAAAGTGGGCGATAAAGTGAGTGTTTCCGGTGTGTTCAGTAGCTGGGATATTCCGCAGCAGTTGCCGGATATCACCCCGGCTGCGATTACCCGGCAATAAGGAGCGGCAGATGCAAAACCCTCAACCGCAACCGTCCGGCGACGTGATTATCGAAACGCGCAATGTGTCGCGCCTCTATCCTGGTGTGACTGCGCTCGATCAGGTCAGCTATCGGGTTTACCGCAACAAAGTGAATGTCCTGATTGGTGAGAACGGGGCCGGTAAGTCCACCATGATGAAGATGCTGGCGGGAGTGGAAACACCGTCGTCGGGTGAGATTCTGCTGGATGGCAAAGTAGTCTCACTCAATTCCACACATCAGGCGGAAAAACAGGGTATCAGCATCATTTTTCAGGAGCTAAACCTGTTTCCGAACATGAACGTGATGGACAACATTTTTATCGCCAATGAGTTTTTCCAGCGCGGTGTAATCAATGAAAAGTATCAATACGCGCTGGCGAAGTCGCTGCTGGACCGGCTGCAACTGGATGTCGATCCCTACGCGCCGCTGGGCGAGCTGGGCATTGGTCATCAGCAGCTGGTGGAGATCGCCCGCGCGCTGTCGAAGGATACCCGGGTGTTGATCATGGATGAGCCGACCAGCGCCCTGAGCCAGTCGGAAGTCAAAGTGCTGTTCAGCGTCATCGACCAGCTGAAGCGGCGCGGCGTCACCATCATCTACATCTCTCACCGGCTGGAAGAGCTGATGGAGATTGGCGACCACATCACCATTTTCCGCGATGGCCGCTTCATCAGTGAGCGTGAGGTGCGCGACGCCAGCGTGCCCTGGATCATCGCTCAGATGGTGGGTGATAAGAAAAAACAGTTCGACTATCAGCCTGCGCCACAAGGGGAAACGGTGCTGGAGGTCGAGGGACTGACCGCGCTGCATCAGAACGGCGGCTACAAGCTGAATGAGGTCAGTTTTACCCTGCGCAAAGGTGAGGTGATTGGCATTTATGGACTGCTGGGGGCCGGACGTACTGAGTTGTTCAAGGGGCTGATTGGCCTGATGTCCTGTCAGTCGGGCCGGGTTCGGCTGGCCGGTAAAGATCTGGCGAAACGCAGTTTCCAGCAGCGGCTGAAAAGCGGCATCGCGCTGGTGCCTGAAGATCGCAAGGGCGAAGGGGTCATTGAACTGATGTCGGTGACGGCCAACATGACGCTTTCTGACTTCAGTCTGCGCGGTTTTCGCCGGGCGCTGGGGCTACTGAATCCGGGCCGGGAGCATCAGCGGGTGAATGAGATGATCGGCCATCTGGCGATCAAGGTCAGCGATCCTGACCTGCCGGTGACGGCGCTGAGCGGCGGTAATCAGCAGAAGGTGGTGCTGGGTAAAGCGCTGATGACCGGACCGCAGGTGGTGTTACTCGATGAGCCAACGCGCGGCATTGATGTGGGCGCTAAAACCGACGTCTATCACCTGATTGGCAACCTGGCGCAGCAGGGGCTAGCCGTGATGTTTTCATCGTCCGAACTGGATGAGGTCATGGCGCTGGCAGACCGCATTTTAGTGATGGCCGATGGCAGGATCACGGCCGATCTGCCGCGCGCAGCGGCGACGCGGGAACATCTGATCGCGGCATCAACCCCGCAGGATTAAGCGCCTTATTTTATTTGTCAGTCTGAAGCGGGGCAGTGCTCACCATCCTCACGTACTGCGTGTACGTTTCGGTTGTTATGCGCTGTCCCTGTCCCGACTGCCTGCAACGATTACGCGTACTGGAACAGGCTCTAAGCTGGCCGGAGAATGTCATGAACCAAAAATATCTGCTTTATATGTATTTGCTTAAAGCGCGCACTTTTATTGCATTGCTGATAGTGGTCGGCTTTTTCAGCGTGATGGTGCCAAACTTTCTGACGCCCTCCAACCTGCTGATCATGACGCAGCACGTGGCGATTACCGGACTGCTGGCGATGGGTATGACGCTGGTGATCCTCACCGGCGGTATCGACCTTTCGGTGGGCGCGGTCGCGGGGATTTGCGGCATGGTGGCGGGTGCGCTGCTGACCAATGGCATTCCGTTGTGGGGCGGCAATACGCTATTTCTCAACGTGCCTGAAGTCATTCTGGTGGTGGCCATCTTTGGCGTGCTGGTGGGGCTGATTAACGGCACGGTGATCACCCGTCTGGGCGTGGCGCCCTTTATCTGCACCCTGGGAATGATGTATGTGGCGCGCGGTGCGGCGTTGCTTTTCAACGACGGCGGCACTTACGCCAACCTGATAGGGCTGCCCGCACTGGGCAACACCGGTTTTGCGCTGCTTGGCTCCGGCACTGTACTGGGTGTTTATCTGCCTATCTGGCTGATGCTCGGCTTTTTACTGCTCGGCCTCTACCTGACACGCAAAACCCCGCTGGGTCGTTATATCTATGCCATCGGCGGCAATGAGTCCGCCGCACGTCTGGCGGGCGTACCGATTATCAAAGTAAAAGTCTTCGTCTACGCCTTTTCTGGCCTTTGCGCCGGTCTGGTCGGGCTGGTAGTGGCCTCGCAATTACAGACCGCACATCCGATGACCGGCAATATGTTTGAGATGGACGCCATTGGTGCCACGGTACTCGGCGGTACGGCGCTGGCAGGCGGCCGTGGGCGGGTTTCTGGCTCGATTATTGGCGCGTTTGTTATCGTCTTTCTGGCGGATGGCATGGTGATGATGGGCGTCAGCGATTTCTGGCAGATGGTCATTAAAGGCCTGGTGATTGTGACTGCGGTGGTGATCGACCAGTTCCAGCAACGTCTGCAAAGCAAAGTGGTGCTGCTGCGTCGCCATGAAAAAAAGCAGCAGGCAGCGCCTCTCACTGATGTCCGTCACACATAACAGGAGCAATTATGAGCCGCGAACAACGTGGAAAAACAGTGGTGATTACCGGTGCCTGTCGCGGCATTGGTGCCGGGATTGCGGCGCGTTTCGCCCGCGACGGGGCCAGGCTGGTGATGGTGTCAAATGCTGACCGGGTTTTCACGACCGCCGACCAGATTCAGCAGCAATACGGCAGTGAGATTCTGGCGCTGCAGGTCGATGTCACGGATGAAGCGGCGGTGCAGCAGCTCTATCAGCAGGCATCTGAGCGCTTTGGTCAGATTGACGTCTCAATACAGAATGCGGGTGTGATCACCATCGACCGCTTTGACACCATGCCGAAGAGCGACTTTGAACGGATTCTGGCGGTGAATACCACCGGCGTCTGGCTCTGTTGTCGTGAAGCGGCAAAATATATGGTGCAGCAACGCAGCGGCAGCCTGATCAACACGTCATCCGGGCAGGGACGGCAGGGCTTTATCTACACGCCGCACTATGCCGCCAGCAAAATGGGCGTGATTGGCATTACCCAGAGTCTGGCGCTGGAGCTGGCGCCGTGGAATATCACCGTCAACGCTTTCTGTCCCGGCATCATCGAAAGTGAGATGTGGGATTACAACGATCGTGTCTGGGGTGAGATCCTCAGCAGCGAGGAGAAAACCTACGGCAAAGGTGAGCTGATGGCGGAGTGGGTTAAAAACATTCCGCTGAAGCGCGCCGGTCAGCCGGAAGACGTGGCGGGACTGGTGGCCTTTCTTGCCTCGGACGATGCGCGCTATATCACCGGGCAGACCATTAACGTGGATGGCGGGTTAATCTTCTCCTGACAGAGGCTTTTCTGCGTTGGGCCTGCGTTAAATGCAGGCCTTATTGAGTGCGGATTTTTCTGTTATATGCACAATTTGCCGCTGCTGTCCTGCATCACCGTCACAATATGTTAAGGTAAGTGCTAATGATTTGTCTTTAATTACAGCAACGAACTGATCAATGTGCCGGGTGACATGATACGGAAAACAGGAGTTCTCTCTTTGATTGCGCTGTCGCTGACTGCGACGCAGAGTGCTCGCGCTTTCCAGACTGAAACAGCGGTGTCCGAAACGCCCTTCGATGATCCGGCGCGCTACAGTGAATCGCTGCCGACGCTGGGCGGTGCCAGCGATCAGGATGAAGAGTGGAGCAAAAAGCTGGCGGCCGTGGCCAAAAGTATCGGTGAAGCCAGTAACAACAGCGACAGCAATGTCACGTTTGGTCAACAGGCGGGTGTCTGGGCGTTCAATCATCTGCGGGATGAAGTGGCGGGCCGGGTTGAGAGCGAAGGGCAGTCACTGCTTTCCCCATACGGCAACGCGCAGCTGGACCTGAAAGTCGATATGAACGGGAACTTCGCGGGCACCGGTGGCGATCTCTTTAGCGCCCTGTCCGATGAGAACAGCCTGCTCACCTTCAGCCAGCTTGGCCTGCACGATACCGATGATGGTCTGGTTGGCAACGCGGGGCTGGGACAACGCTGGGACGCGGGTGACTGGCTGCTGGGCTATAACGGTTTTATTGACCGTACATTCAGCAGCGGCCTGCAGCGCGCCTCTGTAGGCACAGAGGCGTGGAGCGATTCGATGCGCTTTTCTGCCAACTACTATCAGCCGCTTTCCGGCTGGAAAAACCTGAATGATTCACAGCAGCAGCGCATGGCGCGCGGCTATGACATCACCAGCCAGAGCTATCTGCCTTTTTATCGCCAGCTGGGTGTCTCGGTGAGCTATCAGCAATATCTGGGTGAGAATGTCGATCTGTTTAATAGCGGCAACCGTTATCACAACCCCTCCGCCATGTCGTTTGGCCTCTCCTACACGCCGGTGCCGCTGGTCACCTTTTCAGCCACTCACAAAGCCAGTAGCGCTGGTGAAAGCCAGGATCAGCTGGGGCTTAAACTCAATTATCGCTTCGGCGTGGCGCTGAGCCGTCAGCTTGATGCCGGTAATGTCGCAGAGGCGCGCTCCCTGCGCGGCAGCCGTTATGATACCGTGACCCGCAGTGATACGCCGGTGCTCTCATTCCGTCAGCGCAAAACGCTCTCCGTATTTCTGGCAACGCCGCCGTGGCAACTGAGCAGTGGCGAGAGTCTGCCGCTGAAGCTGCAGGTGCGGGCCAGCAATGACATCAGGGCGGTAAGCTGGCAGGGTGATACGCAGGCGCTGAGCCTGACGCCACCGGCCAATAATGCCGATCCGCAGGGCTGGAGTGTCATCTTACCGCAATGGGATCCCTCACCAGAGGCCAGCAATGAATACCGCCTGTCGGTAACCCTTGAGGACAGCAAGCAGCAGCGTGTGACCTCTAACTGGATTACCTTAAAAGTCGAGCCACCCATGGGCCTGGACACGGCTCCGCAGAACGATCGCTATGATTTGATGGCGCCTGCTGGTGCAGCACTTTAGCGGGTAAGTTCTGCTAAAAGAGAGGAAGGAGGGCGGTCTGGAACGCCGTCAGGCAGAGTGATCTGATGATCAGTTAACCAGTTTTGTCACAACGCGAACGGCTTTGGCGTAAATTTCTCTCTGGCCGTTGAACGATCGCGCCTGTTGAGATTGCAGAAATGCGATGATTTCCAGTACACCCGCACTCTGGCCTGACTTAAGCAGGCTTGATACAGCATGGCCGACAACGGCATGGACATCATCCATATCCCCCGGTTTATCGCTACTCAAAAGAAACTCCAGCGGTAACTGGTTGGCTGAATTACGCATAACGAAATACGCTGATTATTTAACATGTTCATTCGTTTATCAAAAGCCCCTTTCATGGCAGAGCCCTGAGCAATTTTTCGCGCAGCATGGCGACCTGGGTTGTCAGCAGGCCGAGCTCACTACAGTCAGTATCCATTACCGACACCATATCCGCCGGGACGCCAGCCGCGTCGATTTTAAGCTGGTGGCCCTGTTCTGTCAGAGAGATGAACACCCGGCGCTCATCGTTACCGGTGTCACGCTGGCGGCAGAGGATGCCCGCACCTTCCAGCCGCTTCAGAAGCTGGCTAAGCGTGCCGGAATCGAGCCGAACGCGGGCACCAATCTCAGAGACGGTCAGGCCATCTTTTTCCCACAACACCAGCAGCACAAGATATTGCGGATAAGTGAGTCCCAGCGGTTTTAGCCGGGATTGATAGAGCTTTGTCATGGCAAGTGAGGCGGAATAGAGCGCAAAGCAGAGAAACTGATCAATGGTTTCAGGCGCTGCGCTGGCGGGAGGCGTTTCAGAGTTCCCCGCGATTTCGTCATTCATACTTTTACTCGTTCTGAGTCGGGGGAGATAAAGCCCGATGACGGGCAGTTTGCCAGCCTTGAATTCTCGCTAAGTATCTCAGGAGAAATGGCTTGTTGCAGCCTCTCTTTGCTGGTGTCAGACATCAGATGTTCAGGCGCTATCGCGACGGAGGGAGCAGGTTACAGTGCACGTCTGACTGAAAGAAAGCACAGTATTGAGTCAAACTAAATTGAAGTCAATATAACCGGATGTACCTTCCGGCTTACCTCGCGCTTATTGATGTAATACAGAGTAAATCGACTGCAAAATTTAAGCACTTTGGCAGGCTGACAGGAGCACATTGCCCGTGTAATCGACCTCCGGTGTCAGCCTTTCCGGGAGCCGGTTGTGCTTTTAACGCGTCAGGGCGCGGCGTCCAGCTGCTGGCGATTTTATTATTTCCGTTAAGGACCACTGCGCACGAGTGTCCAGAGAAATGAGAGGTTTCACTTCCCTCTGGCTCATGCGTTCACCCTGTCGTAATCGGGTTGATACACATAAGCGGCCAATAGATTGATAAACCTGTTTTTATCGTCTGATACCAGGGCTTTCTTTCCTCAGAGAACCCGCAGGTTGTTCACGCGTCTTAAGCGGTTAGAACCATGCGTGTTCACAAATTTAACTGGACTGGCCTGTTAATTTTGCCCGCGCTGCCGATAGAACACTCAGCGGGATTGATGACGGAACCGACATGTTCGGGGCTCCGCCGATCGTTTGTCTTGCTGCCGTAAGGCTGAGAACGGGCGAATGCTATGTCCAGACATAGCGGAGGCGGGCTTATTGCAGACGGCTTAACTGACAGGGTATGAGAAGTACGCCCCGGTTTTTTTACTGATCATTAAAACAAAACTCTGATACTTGCCATCACCGGGAACTAACGCATGCGCCTGAAACTTTTCTGGCTCGCAATGCTGAATATTGCGACCATTATTTTACTCTCCACACTGTGGGAGTTTGGGCTTGAAGCGCGGATTTGCCGCCTGCTTGGCCTGGGCTACGATACAAGTTTTGAAATCAGCGAGCGATTGCGGTTTATTCTCACCTCCTCCTCGTTTGCCGGGCTGGCGATGGTTGTTCCTGCGCTGCTTATCGCGGGGCTGATTCGCAAAACCCGAAGGGCGGAGAAAAACGCACTCAGGCTAGCCGGAACCGATGAGCTGACCGGTGTTATGAACCGCCGATCCTTCAATGCACACATTGCTTCGCTTAAAGCATGCGGGGCGGCCTACACTCTGACTCTGCTGAACGTTAATCACTTCAAGAGTATCAATGATCTGAATGGCCATCGTCAGGGTGACGCGACCCTGATCGCACTGGCTGATCTGCTGACCGCTTCGGCAGGCAGCACGAGCAAGGTGTTTCGTGTGGGCGGGGATGAATTCGCCATTGTTGCCGAAGATTCACAGGCTGAGCAGGCGCAGACTTTCGCCGAAAGTTTATGCGAACAGGCAGCATCGATACGGACAGGGCCGCACACCTTTCTGAGCCTCTCAGCAGGCATTGCAAGTTCCGCCTGTACGGGGCAGGCTGATGTCATGCGGGCGGCCGACCTGGCGTTATATGAAGCGAAGCAGGATAAGTGCTCTCATCTGGCACGATTCTCCCCGGACATGGAGCTGCGCTTTCGCCAGCGTGAATGGCTGGAGCAGGAGGTGGTGGCCGCCGTCAGCGGTCACGCCATCGTTCCCTTTCTCCAGCCGCTGGTCTCTTTGCGCACCGGAAACATTACCGGTTTTGAGATACTGGCACGCTGGATCACTGCGTCAGGCCAGACGGTTTCACCCGCAGAGTTTCTGCCGGTGGTGGAGCGACTGGGGCTTATGGACAGTATGACCGTGGCGCTACTGCAGGATGCGGTCAGTGCCACCCGTGCATGGCCCGCCGGGCTCTGCCTGTCGCTGAACATCACTCCGGAACAGCTGCTGAGACCGTCACTCACCAGCTGTCTGTCTCGCATTATGCAGCATGCCGGACCGGTAATGCTGGAACTCGAAATCACCGAACAAAATGTTATGGCCATTTCCGATGATGCCCGCGAGGCGATTCGTCAGCTGAAAGAGACAGGTATCGGCGTGGTACTGGATGATTTTGGCACCGGCTATTCCAACCTGTCGGTATTGCTGGGGCTGGGTATTACCAAAATCAAAATTGATCAGTCATTTATCGCCGGCATCGTGACCGGATCGGAGCAGCGGAAAGTCGTTGAAACGCTACTGGCGCTCTGTCAGGGGTTGAATGTGGTAATTACGGCAGAGGGGATAGAAGATGTCGCCACGCTGAGATGGCTGAGAAAACGCGGCTGTGATTACGGTCAGGGCTATCTTTTCAGTCGTCCGGTGCCTGCCGGACAGGCAACCACGCTGCTGGCGTCTGCCAATGTGGAAGAACTGATGCAGGAAGCGACGGTAGCCGTCAGCTTAGTCAGGGCACTGGGTTAACGCCGCGTGACGGTGTCTGAAGTGTGGCGTGAGACAATAAACGGGCCTGGCGTGAAGTGCCAGGCCCATAATGACATCAGAACTGGTAAATCAGACCCAGCGCGGTAATGTCGTCGGTTGCCAGACCCAGCGGATTGTTATCTTTCAGCAGGTTAATGCGGTATTCACCATAAACCGACATGTTCTTGTTGAAGTAGTAAGTCGCACCCACTGCGGTGTATTTAATGACGTCGGCATCGCCGATATTCTCAATGTCCTTGCCCTTTGATGAGACGTAACCCAGGGATGGACGGAAACCGTTCAGGAACTGATACTGCGCCACAGCTTCAAAATTCTGCGCTTTGTTGGCGAAGCCGCCGCTAATTGGGGTGGCATTCAGGGTCTCACCGTACATGGCGGCCAGATAAACCTGGTTCGCATCATATTTGACTGACGTCGCCCAGTGCTGGGCTTTCTCGCCTTCACCACGTGCGGCTCTGTTTTGCGCGGTCGTGCGATCGAGACTGGCAAACGCGCCAGCGAAGCTCAGACCGAAATCAAAGTCATAAGACGCGGACAGGGCGAAACCATCACCGTTGGAGCGACGTACGCCATCGATATTATTGCTGCGGTCGTTTTTGCCCTGATACTGCGCGGCAAGGTTTAATCCGTCTACCAGACCAAAGAAATCACTATTACGCCAGGTGAGCACGCCGGTTGAGCGGCCAGAGAGGAAGGCATCGGTATAACCGGAGTCGCCGCCGAAGAATGGCAGCATATCCGTATAGCTCAGCGCGTCATACACCAGGCCATAGTTGCGGCCATAATCCAGCGATCCCGCCTGGCCAAACTTCAGGCCTGCATAACCCAGACGGGTACGGTTGGTCGCCTGCGCATCACTGCCTTCGGAGTTGTGAAGGCTGTACTGATACTGCCAGAAACCATAGCCAGTGAGTTGATCAGTAATCTTTGTCTCACCTTTAAAACCAAAGCGGGCATAAGAGGAGGTATCACCGTTGTTATTATTATCATCTGAAAAAAGGTGAGATACGTTAATCTTGCCGACCAGATCCAGCTTATTGCCATCCTTGTTATAAACTTCTGCGGCCTGTGCGGAGGAGAGACCGATCAGTAACGGCATAACAGCCGCCAGTGAAGTGCGCTTCATCATTTAATTATTATCCTGTCTTCATTAATTATTATTCCCCTGATGCGGGGCGAAAAGAAAATGACACAAAAAGATAAATTTACAAAGTGGAATATAAGTAACAAAATGTGATTTAGATATTCCGCAGGCAGGAAAGCGATAGGGAAGGAGATTAACTGAAAAGATAATAAGATTTTCTTCTTATATAAAATTATGGGTAATTTTAATTTAATCCTTTATAATCATGGGTTTGATTTGTTCCAGGGTGACATGAACAAATCCCGTCTGTTCATTTTTAAATCAACTCGTTCAATGCATTAATTATGATTAACAGGTGTAGAAGAATAAAATTGTAATGTTTTTATTCTAACCATTAGCGTGCATATTAATATCTGAACATATTTTAATGAATAATATTTTTATTCCATATAATCACGCCAGAAATAATCTTTCCAGTCACTGATCAAATTGTAATCTGATTGCGGATTAATTAATCAGGTTCAGATGCACGGATCTCTGCGTCAGTCGCGATAAATGAAATTATTTTGTTAAATCTAAACGATCAGCGTCTTTTGGAAGGATGACGCATCGATCCCGCGCTGCACCAGTGTGAGGCAAACCGCGCTAAAACAGGGCGCCGGCGGGGGTTTTGTGGAGAGATAATTTATCAGCGATCACAAAAGCGATATTTCATCCCGTGAATGCATAATTCCGCTGTTTAAAACCCGGCTATGCCGCTGCAATCAGACAATTATTCACTATATATGCAAATTTATTGAATATTGATTGGTTGTAAGTTATTGATATTACGTTGTGAAGACCATTTTATGCATTAATTCTCTGGCTGGCACGTTAACTGCACTCTACAGTAGGGCAGCATTACAACATCTTTTAACAATTTTAAAACATAAGCTTTACCCAGCCGGTAAAGTCACGCAGGAGAATGGGTTATGGCACTGCACGTTTCACGTCACGATTTCGATCAATGGATGATGCCGGTTTATGCACCTGCGACCTTTATACCGGTTCGCGCGGAAGGCTCCACCGTCTGGGATCAAAACGGCAAGGATTATATCGACTTTGCTGGTGGCATTGCCGTCAATGCGTTGGGACATGCGCATCCGGCTTTACAACAGGCGTTGCAGGACCAGGCCGCACGGTTATGGCACACCGGGAATGGCTACACCAACGAACCGATCCTGCGGCTGGCGAAACAGTTAATTGACGCCACTTTTGCTGACCGTGTGTTCTTCTGTAACTCCGGCGCGGAAGCGAATGAAGCAGCCCTGAAACTGGCGCGTAAAGTGGCGCATGACCGGGTCGGCCCGCATAAAAGTGGCATCGTGGCGTTCAAAAATGCGTTTCACGGACGCACCCTGTTTACTGTGTCAGCCGGAGGGCAGCCCGCTTACTCAAAAGATTTTGCACCGCTGCCGCCAGAGATTCAGCATGCGCCATTTAACGATCTGGCCGCTGCGGCTGAACTGATTAATGACCACACCTGCGCGGTGATTGTTGAACCGATTCAGGGTGAGGGCGGCGTGTTGCCTGCCGATCCGGCGTTTCTCCGCGGACTGCGTGAACTTTGTGATAAGCATCAGGCCGTGCTGATTTTTGATGAGGTGCAGAGCGGCGTTGGCCGCACCGGCTCGCTTTACGCCTACATGCATTATGGTGTCACGCCGGATGTACTCACCAGCGCTAAAGCGCTGGGCGGCGGCTTCCCGATTGGTGCGATGCTGACCCGCGAAGATCTCGCAATGGTGATGGGCGTTGGCACCCACGGCACCACTTATGGCGGCAATCCGCTGGCGGGTGCGGTGGCCGGTAAAGTGATGGAGCTGATCAATCAGCCTGAAATGATGACCGGTGTCACACAACGTCACGCGTGGATTGTTGCGGCACTGGATGAGATCAACCAGCGTCTGCATCTGTTTAAAGAAGTGCGCGGTCTGGGGCTGCTGATTGGTGCCGTACTGAGCGACAACTTTGCCGGTAAAGCGAAAGAGATCAACCTGGCCGCCGCTGAGATGGGCGTGATGGTGCTGATTGCCGGTGCCAACGTGGTGCGTTTTGCCCCGGCACTGAATATCAGCGAGCAGGAAGTGAAGCTGGGCATGGCTCGCTTTGCCGAGGTGTGTGAGCGTCTGGTCCGAGGGTCCGCATCATGATGGTAATCCGTCCCGTTGAACGCGATGACTTAAGTCAGCTGATGGCACTGGCCGGCAAAACCGGTGGCGGTCTGACCTCGCTGCCCGTCGATAGCGCCACGTTAAAGGCGCGTATTGATCGATCGCTGCAGACCTGGGAGGGTACGCTGCCCCGCGCTGAACAGGGCTATGTCTTTGTGCTGGCGGACAGCGAAGATAACCGCGCCGTCGGCATCTGTGCCATTGAAGTGGCTGTCGGCCTGCAGGAGCCCTGGTATAACTTTCGTGTCGGCACGCAGGTGCATGCCTCAAAAGAACTGAATGTCTATGCCGCGCTGCCAACCCTGTCACTGAGTAACGATCACACTGGCAGCAGTGAACTCTGCACGCTATTTCTCGATCCCGATTACCGTGACGGCAAAAATGGCTACCTGTTGTCGAAATCCCGCTTCCTCTTTATGGCTAATTTCCGTGAGCACTTCACGAATCGGGTTGTGGCTGAGATGCGTGGCGTCAGCGATGAGCAGGGGCATTCGCCATTCTGGGAGAGCGTGGGCAGCCGCTTCTTCTCAATGGAATTCAGCAAAGCCGATTTCCTCAGCGGCACCGGCCAGAAATCCTTTATTGCTGAGCTGATGCCGAAGCATCCGCTCTATATTGATTACCTGACGCCAGAGGCGCAGGCGGTCATCGGACAAGTACATCCACAAACGGCACCTGCCCGTGCTGTGCTGGAGGCGGAGGGCTTCCGCTACCTTAACTATGTCGACATTTTTGATGGCGGCCCGACGCTGGAGTGCGATATCGACCACATCCGCGCCGTGCGTAAAAGTCGTCTGCGCAGCGCTGAACGGGGTGAAAATCCGGCGGATGCGCCACTCTGTCTGGTTGCCAATAACAATTACCGCCAGTTCCGTGTGGTGCTGATCCCGGCCCATGCCGACAGCGACAGCGTGCAACTGACGGATGAACAGATGCGGGCGCTCCACTGTCAGCCGGGCGACAGCCTGCGCGTAGTGACGCTCTGCAAAGAGGAGAAAACAGCATGACGCACCTGATAAAGGGAGAATGGGTAGACGGTGACGCGGAGGTCCTGACGAAAGCGGATCCGGTCAGCGGCGAGACGTTATGGCAGGGCAAGGCGGCATCAGTCGCACAGGTCACGGCAGCCTGTGACGCGGCGCGCGCTGCCTTTCCGGGCTGGGCCAGACGCCCGCTGGCGGAACGGCAGGCGATTATTGAGAAATTTGCGGCCGGGCTTGAGGCTCACAAAACAGACCTGGCAGAAACCATTGCCCGTGAAACCGGCAAGCCACGCTGGGAAGCACTGACCGAAGTCGGTGCGATGATCAACAAAATTGGCTTTTCGGTGAAGGCGTACCATAGCCGCACCGGTGAGCAGCATGAGGGCGAAAGCTCGCTGCGCCATCGTCCGCACGGCGTGCTGGCGGTATTTGGCCCTTACAACTTCCCCGGCCATCTGCCAAACGGTCATATTGTTCCGGCGCTGCTGGCGGGCAACTGCGTGGTCTTTAAACCCAGTGAACTGACGCCGCTGACCGCCGAAAAAACGGTTGAGATCTGGCTGGCTGCGGGTTTGCCTGCAGGTGTACTGGCGCTGTTACAGGGTGGTCGGGAGACCGGTCAGGCGCTGGCAACCTGCAGCCAGATCGATGGTCTGCTGTTTACCGGCAGCGCCCATACCGGCTATCAGCTGCATCGCCAGTTTGCCGGTCAGCCTGAGAAGATGCTGGCGCTGGAAATGGGCGGGAACAACGCCCTGATAGTGGAAGATCCGGCTGACCTGGATGCCGCCGTCAATATTACCGTGCAGTCAGCCTTTATTACTGCGGGTCAGCGCTGCACCTGCGCCCGGCGTCTGCTGGTTAAACGTGGTGATGCGGGCGATGCCTTTCTGCAGCGGCTGACAGAGGTGGCGGGGCGACTGCAGCCGGCCGCCTGGAATGCTGAACCGCAACCCTTTATGGGAAGCGTGATCTCTACCGGCGCGGCAGAGAAGATTATAGGTGAGTGGCAACGGCGGGTTGATGCGGGTGGCGAGGTGCTGCTGGCGATGCGCTGGCCGGATCGTCACAGTGCCATTCTTACACCGGGCATTATCGATTTAACTGGTGTGCAGGGCATCCCGGATGAAGAGGTCTTTGGTCCGCTGCTCGGCGTAATCCGCTATGACACCTTTGACGAGGCGATAGCACTGGCGAACCAGACCCGTTACGGCCTGTCATGTGGTTTAATCTCGCCTTCACGTCAGCAGTTCGATCAGCTGCTGCTGGAAGCCCGTGCCGGTATCGTCAACTGGAACAAACCGCTGACCGGCGCAGCCAGCACCGCGCCATTTGGTGGCATCGGCGCTTCGGGCAACCATCGCGCCAGTGCCTGGTATGCGGCGGATTACTGTGCCTGGCCAATGGCCTCACTGGAGACGCCGGACCTGACGCTGCCCGCCACATTGTCGCCGGGACTCGATTTCTCCGCGCCGGAGAAGCGCTCATGAAGGCAACCGAAGCCAACTTTGATGGGCTGGTAGGATTAACGCACCACTATGCCGGGCTCTCTTTTGGGAACGAAGCCTCGACCCGCAACCAGCTGCAGCCGTCGAATCCCCGTCTGGCGGCAAAGCAGGGGTTGCTGAAGATGAAAGCGCTGGCTGATATGGGCTACGTGCAGGGCGTGATCCCGCCGCACGAGCGACCCAACATTGCGGTGCTGCGTCAGCTCGGCTTCAGCGGCAGCGATGAGCAGGTGCTGGCGTCAGCCGGGAAAACCGCGCCGGGATTACTCTCCGCCGCCAGCTCCGCGTCGGCGATGTGGGTGGCCAATGCCGCTACGGTTTCGCCGTCCGCAGACAGTCTTGATGGCCGGGTTCACCTGACGGTGGCGAACCTGAACAACAAGTTTCATCGGGCGATAGAAGCGCCAGAAACCGCCTGGCTGCTGCGTTCCATCTTCCGCGACGATCGCCATTTTGCCGTGCACGATGCGCTGCCGCAGGTGGCTATGTTTGGTGATGAAGGGGCGGCTAACCACAACCGTCTCGGCGGTGCCTATGGCGAGCGCGGCGTGCAGCTGTTTGTGTATGGCCGCGACAGCAGCCACGAAGGCAAAGCGCCGCAGCGCTATCCGGCGCGGCAAACCCGTGAGGCCAGCGAGGCGATTGCCCGCCTTCATCAGCTCTCACCCGAAAGCGTACTGTTCGCCCAACAGAATCCTGCGGTGATCGATCAGGGCGTATTTCATAATGATGTGATTGCGGTCAGCAACCAGCAGATGCTGTTCTGTCATCAGCACGCCTTTGTTGATCAGCCTGAGCTGCTCGCGCAGCTTCGGGCGCGCATCCCCGGCTTTGTCGCTCTGGAAGTGCCGGCAGACCGTGTCTCGGTGAAAGATGCGGTAGAGACTTATCTGTTTAACAGCCAGCTGCTGAGCCGTCCCGACGGCACGATGATGCTGGTATTGCCGGAAGAGTCACGCCAGCATACGGGTGTGTGGCGCTACCTGTGTGAACAGGTCGAGGCGGATACACCACTGAAAGCTCTGAAGGTGTTTGATCTGCGCGAAAGCATGTATAACGGAGGGGGGCCAGCCTGCCTGCGTTTGCGGGTCGTGCTGACGCCAGAGGAGCAGCAGGCAGTGAATCCGGCGGTGCTGATGAACGATAACCTCTTCAGCACACTGAATAGCTGGGTTGACCGTCATTACCGCGATCGCCTGACCCAGGCCGATCTGGTCGACCCACAGTTGCTGCGTGAGGGACGTGACGCGCTGGATGAACTGACGAAGCTGCTAGACTTAGGAAATGTTTACGCATTTCAGCAGTGAAGCAGGAGGCAGCACAGTCTGCCGTCTGCTCAGGGCGCAAAGGAGGAATGATGCAGGACTTTTTACAGCAAACGCTTTCCGGCGAGGTGCCGCGTAAGCGTAGTGGTGAAACGGCGCATCTTCGCTGGCAGTGGTTGTATCACGGCATACTGTTGATGGAGCCGACGGTGCCGGTTAAACAGGCGCTGGTGCTCTCTGCCGGGATCCACGGCAATGAAACGGCCCCGGTAGAAATCGTAAACCAGCTGGTTAACCCGCTGCTGCGAGGCGAAAAGCCGTTACAGCAGCGCATGCTGGTCATTCTGGGTAATCCCTCAGCGCTGCGCGCCGGTAAGCGCTATGTGCGTTATGACATCAACCGGCTATTTGGCGGACGCTGGCAGCAGATTGATGATGGTGATGAGGCCCGCCGCGTGTTGCGGCTGGAGCAGGCGCTGGAAACCTTCTGGCAGTTGGGTGAGTGCGATGAGACGCGCTGGCACCTCGACATGCACACCGCCATTCGCGGCTCTTATCACCCTCAGTTCGGGGTGATGCCGCATAACGAGCGTCCCTGGCCGCCTGCATTTTTGGACTGGCTGGCCGCTGCCGGGCTGGAAGCGCTGGTGTTTCATCGCTCGCCAGGCGGTACCTTCACGCATTTCAGCTGCGAGCACTTCGGTGCGGCCAGCTGCACGCTTGAACTGGGCAAGGCGCTGCCGTTTGGCGAGAACGATCTCAGCCAGTTCAGCGCGGCGCAGCAGGCGCTGGCTTCTCTGCTCTATGGCGAAGCGATGCCTGTCGCGAGGGTGAAACCGCGTCACTATCGGGTTGCGCAGCAGATCACCCGACTGAGTGAGCACTTTACGCTGCATATGTCGCCGGAAACGCTGAACTTTACCGCGTTTCCTCAAGGGACGTTGCTGGCGGAAGATGGTAATACGCGCTATTACGTGCAGCAGGCGCGGGAATATGTGCTGTTCCCCAATCCCAACGTGGCCGCCGGGCTGCGTGCCGGACTGATGCTGATTGAAGAGGGTGAACAGACTCAGGCGCTGCCGGTGTGATAACCGTTCTTACTGTTGCAGTTCATCGGCGCTAAAAAAATCGACAGGAAAAGCGGGAGATCGCCTTCCGCTTTCCAGTCGTAACCATTACACTCCTCCATGATTTCTGCCAAATTCGCTTTAAATTCATAAACTTTTTCAATTCCTCACGCCTTTCTTCTTATTCTCTTCATGATTGCCCGTTTTTTATCTTTTATGCTTTCACGGCTTTACTCAGGCTCTGAGTAGTTGACGTTCAGCGTCGTATGCTTGTTTCCGAAGACGCGACAGAGTGCTGTCGTCATTATCATGAATTATAAGGACACTATTATGCGCAAACTGACTTCCCTTTTACTGGCTTCTTCGCTGGCGTTTGGTGCAGCCAGCGCCGTCCATGCAGCAGCAGATAACCTGACTCCACCGCCAGCGGGCAGCGAAAAGGCGATGCACAAACCGCCAATGCGCCACGGCATGGAGATGATGTTTAAAGGTCTGAACCTGACCGACGCGCAGAAAACCCAGATGCGCGACATCATGAAAGAGAGCCACAAAGAGATGAAACGTCCGTCACTGGACGAGCGCCGCGCGGCTCACAGTATTATTGCGTCTGACAGCTTTGACCAGAGCAAAGCCGAAGCGCAGGCAGAGAAGATGTCCGCCAACGCGAAAGAGCATGCGCTGAAGATGCTGGAAACCCAGAACAAGCTCTATAACGTGCTGACGCCGGAGCAGAAGAAACAGTACAACGCGAACTTTGAAAAGCGTCTGACTGAGAAAGCCCCGCACGACGGCAAAATGGCGCCCCCAGCAGAACCGGCTGAATAATATTCGTTAAGCGAACGGTCTGAGACCGCCGACGCTGTCCACTGAACGTGAGTGGGCAGCGTCGGCGGTTTTTTTTATAGCGGAAGAATAGGGTAGACACCCGACAGAATCGGGCGGCAGAGGATTTTATAGCCGTCGTGATCAAAACCGCCTTTGGGCCGCTGCAGTTTTCTGGCCTCATCCATGCTGCTCACCGAACCGAGATAGAACCAGTGATCGATAACATGGATCTGCGTCATCTCTTTGCCTTCCTCCACCAGACCTACGGCACCCTGCCACGGCCAGCAGAAAACCCGCACATTTTCCAGTGCCTCCAGCAGCCGATCCTGATGGTCGCTGACCGGCTCTTTACCGCAACAGGCTCCGGCGCAGCGGCGCAGAGCCGAGCGGAAGCAGCCGCGGCCTGCACTCAGCGCTTCCAGACCCAGCAGCCCGTGACAGAGCTGATACTCATCCGCCAGTTGCTTGAGCCGTTCCAGCGCCGCAAAGCGGCTGCGATAAAGTCCAAACAGGTTGGGTGACTGACTGAAATCAAGATCTTTTGCGTAAACCACATTCGGTTTGCCGTCGGTAATCTGCAGCGAACAGAGCTGGCGATTTTTGCGCAGTCGCTTATTGAACAGCGGCTGCTGGGTTTTGATCATCTGCGCTTCCAGCAGCAGCGCACCGAGATCGCCGGCTGTGGGGATCCAGCTTACGCGCCGTGACTGGCGCAGCATTTTCGCCTCGTCCGGCGTGCGGAAATGGGACATCACCCGCGAACGCAGATTGACACTTTTACCGATATAAAGCGGCAGTGACTCACTTTCGCCATGAAAGGTGTAGACGCCAGGATGATTCGGCAGGCCTTCCAGCCATTCACGCAGGTGTTCGGGATATTGATAAATTGTATTCGCGTCGGGTTCGGGGCGAAGAATGGCAGCACGTCTGACCAAAATGGACTCCATTTACTGGTTGTCCATACAGCATAACAGGCAGGTGAAATGATCGCCAGCTGTCTGTTAAAGACGCCGTGTCGCCAGCCAGCAAATCAGCGAGCCCAGTGTAATCATCGCAACGCCCTGCCAGAAAGCCAGCGGCGGCGTCAGACCCAGCCACAGCGATCCCAGCAGAGCCGACAGCACTGGCGTGAAGTAGGACGCGGTGGCCAGCAGCGTCAGATTGCCCTGCTGAATCCCATGATTCCAGGCGGAATAGGCGATAGCAGTGGAGAGGCCGACAAACAGCACCTCCATTATCGGTATCAGATCGAACGTTAACGGCACAGGACGATCGCTGAAGGCATATTTCAGCCACAGCGCCAGTGCGGTCAGGATAAAAAACAGCGTGACGCCGTTCGAGCCGCGGGCAAAACGGCGGGTAAGGTTGTTGTAGACCGCCCATGTCAGGGCGGCGATAAAGGCGAGTGCATAGGCGACAGGGTTGCGCAGTATATTCTGCCACAGTAGCGCGGGCGAACTGCTGCCACTGCCTTTCATCACCCAGACGATCCCCAGCAGCGACAGCAGCAGCCCTGGCCAGAGCCAGACACGGAAGCGCTGCTGATTAAACGGAATCGCCAGCACGATGGTCAGGCAGGGCCAGAGATAATTGATCATTCCCAGCTCCAGCGACTGGGTGCGATCGCTGGCCAGCCCGATAGCCAGCGCCAGGCAGATCTCGTAACCGACAAAGAGGGCACCGCCCAGCCACAGGTAGAGCGCGGGCAGTGCGCCGGGTCTGGGCAGGCCGCGGGTCAGGCAAAGCAGGATCGCCGTGGTGGTGTAGATCAGCGCCGCGCCGCCAGTGGCACCGAAGGCTTCACTGACGCTGCGCAGCAGGCCCACGGTGGTGCTCCAGAGCAAAATGGCGATAAGCCCGATGAGGGTAGCGCGCGAGACGGTGGGAGGCATGCAGCGTTCAACAAATTAAATGAGTGAAGCCTCCTTTGCCGGAGCAAAGGAGGCGCAGGATTACTTCCAGAAGTCGTCGAACACAGTGATCGGCGGACGACGTTTGTGCTCAGTTTTCAGATACCAGCCTTCGATAATACGGGCGCTGTCAGGAGCAATGCTTTTGCCTTCCAGATAGTCATCAATCATCTCGTAGGTGACACCCAGCGCCACTTCATCCTGCAGGCCTGGACGATCATCTTCCAGATCGGCAGTCGGTTTCTTCAGATAAAGATGTTCCGGGCAGCCAAGATGCTTCAGCAGCTGTTTGCCCTGACGCTTATTCAGGCGGAAAAGGGGATTGATGTCAGTACCGCCATCGCCATATTTGGTAAAGAATCCGGTGACCGCTTCAGCGGCATGGTCGGTGCCGACCACCACCCCTTTGGTCATGCCGGCGATGCTGTATTGCGCCTTCATTCGCTCGCGCGCTTTTTCATTGCCGCGCACGAAATCAGACAACGTGATACCGGCATCTTTCAACGCGCGCTCACTGGCCAGCACGGACTCTTTGATGTTCACCGCCAGCGAACGGTCGGGCTGAATAAAAGCCAGCGCGTCCTGACAATCCTGCTCATCCGCCTGCACACCATACGGCAGACGTACCGCAATGAAGGTGTAGTCGTTATCGCCGCTCTCCTGACGCAGCTCGTTGATCGCAGTTTGCGCCAGTTTGCCTGCAAGGGTTGAATCCTGACCGCCGCTAATCCCCAGCACCAGCGTTTTCAGTCCGCTGTGACGTTTCAGATAGGCTTTAAGAAAATCGACGCTGACACGCACTTCCTGGTCGGCGTCGATAACGGGCTTTACACCCAGTGCTTCAATAATTTCCTGCTGCAGTGACATGAACTTCTCCTCAGGTCAGTGGCCAGTCGGCACGATGCGAACGTTTTAGTAAAGCTAACGTGCCGAAGCGAAAACAACAAGCTTAAGCGGCAACTGATTGCGGCTAAACGTTGCGAAATCAGTGAGTTTTTAATTACGCCAGCGGTTTTTTCGCCAGCACGTTAAACATCAGAATCGCCATCATAAAGCAGCCAAAAATGGTGGCGCACATGCTCAGTACCGACGTGCCGCCAATGCCGGTGAGCGGCACGGTAATCGCACCCAGCGTGAACATGGTGACGCCAATGACCGCAGAGGCGCTGCCAGCACGGTGGCCCTGACTCTGCATCGCCAGTGACGAGGCAGTGGTAGCGATCACGCCGTTGCTGGCGATGGTAAAGAACAGCGCCAGCAGCAGCAGCGCTAACGGTGCGTGTAGTAGCGCGGCCAGCAGCAGCAGGCTAGAGGCGACAAAAGCCAGTGTCAGACCGCCTTTCAGCACCCGATATTCGCCCCACAACGGACAGAGGCGAGCGCTGGTCTGCGAAGCAATGATCAGGCCAAACCCGTTGGCCGCAAAGCAGAAGCTAAAGGCCTGGGGCGACAGGCCATAGAGCTGTTGCAGCACAAACGGCGAGGCACCGATATAGGCGAACATGCCGGACATCATAAAGCCCTGGGTCAGACAGAAGCCCATAAAGGGTCGATGAGTGACCACCTGACCGAGTGCCGCGTAGGCGGAGAAAATAGAGCCCTGGTTGCGGCGGGCTTCAGGCAGGGTTTCATGCAGCTTCCAGCGCGCCAGCAGGATCAGCAGAATGGCAATGCCGCCCAGTACCATGAAGATGCCGCGCCAGTCGACTATCGTCATCAGCACACCACCCAGTACCGGCGCGCCGACTGGAGCCAGACCGTTAACCAGCATCAGTAGCGCGAAGAAGCGCGTCAGCTCATGACCACTGTACATATCGCGTGCAATCGCCCGTGACAGCACCGCGCCGCCCGCCCCCGCTAATCCTTCAAACAGACGCGCCACCAGCAGTTGGTGGATGTCCTGCGCCAGCGCACAGCCGATTGAGGCGATAAACAGCAGTATCAGTGACAGGGTTAGCGGACGCAGGCGGCCGAATTTGTCACTCATCGGGCCAAACAGCAACTGCCCAAAGCCCAGGCCCAACAGACCGGCGGTCAGACTCAACTGCGCGGTCGCAGTTTCGGTGTGCAGATCCTGCGCCATTTGTGGCAGGGCTGGCAGATAAAGGTCGATACAGAGCGGGCCCAGTGCGGCCAGCAGGCCCAGTGTAATCGCATAAACCAGGCGGTCAGAGTGAGCAGGGGTCATTGTTCCTCGGGATAGTCAGCGATGGGTGAACAGAAGCGGGCATGACAAGCGAACAGCGTCCGAAGGGCGATAATCTCACCGCTCTGCGCGGATACCCATGAGGCAGAGGGTGTCTGAATCGGCGGGGCTATCCAAAACCTGTTTTGGCGGAAAGTATACGGCCGCATTGACAACAAAACAGCCTTCTTTACGAAATCCTGACATTTGATGAACCACTAATTGTTCCTCATAAACTTGATAAATCAGCATTTATGTTCCAGGCTTGTTTCCACATGGACAATAAATGAGGAACAACAAGATGAATAAAGTGATGGGATGTATCGCTGCAGCGCTGACACTGGCTGCACTGTCTGGTTGTACGACTTACGATCGTGCGGAAAGCTACGTGACTAAGCCAGTGGTAAAGGATGTTAAAAAGGGTATGACACGTGATCAGGTTCGTCAGATCGCGGGTGCACCTTCTACTGAAATCACCATGGTCCACGCGCGCGGCACCTGCCAGACTTATGTTCTGGGTCAGCGCGACGGTAAAGCGCAGACTTATTTCGTGAGCTACAACGACACGGGCCGTGTGATGAACTACGGCTTCCAGAGCTGTGCGGAATATGATACCGATCCGCAGGTTCAGCAGTAAGTTTTCGTCTCTCTGAATAGTAAACGGCCCGTCATTTGACGGGCCGTTTTTCGTTGTGGCGCTGACTACAATCCTGCCGGGCGCGGCACCTCAACATAATCACCGTCTATCTGCCGCTGGTAGAAATGACCTGCCTGCACATAGAAGCGTTTGCCGTTAAAGTCGAGTACCCGCATCTCACTGCTGACCCGCGACTCTGCTGGCGGCTCTACCACCACATATTCATCGCCGTGGCGCTGATAGTAACTGCCATTGAGCAGGTAATAGGTCAGTCCGCCGATCAGCACCGCCGTTGCGGCTTCAGGCAGAAAGCGAATCGGTCCAGGTCCGCCCCAGTGATGCCCGGGACCGACCCAGTGTGGATCCGGTCCGCCATGTCGACCCCATCCCGGGCCCCAGTCGCCAGGATGGGCGAAAGCCAGAGCGGGTGTCAGAAGCGTTAGCGTCAGAAGCGAGGCGATTATCTTTTTCATCAGGTGTTCTCCTCATAAGACTGGATGAAGAATTCGCCTTTTACCGGGCAAAGACAAGCACTAAAGCGCGGATTTTTCGCCTGTTTACCATGCTTAACGCTTTCTTAACGGCGTCGCCATCAATGGGAGAGATTATGGAGAAGAGAGACGGAAAAAACCTGGCGCGGGCGCGCCAGGTTTAAGGCAGATTAACGGTGCGCCAGCTCGGCGTTGTCGTCACTTTCCAGTACGCGTTTATCGGTCATGCCTAACCAGCGGCTGGTCAGGGAACCTGCGGTCATTGAACCGTTGACGTTCAGCGCTGTACGGCCCATATCAATCAGCGGCTCAATGGAGATCAGCAGCGCCACCAGGGTCACCGGCAGGCCCATCGCAGGCAGGACAATCAGTGCAGCAAACGTTGCACCTCCACCAACACCGGCCACACCGGCTGAGCTCAGCGTGACTATCCCAACCAGCGTGGCAATCCACAGTGGATCAAACGGGTTAATCCCGACGGTTGGCGCAACCATCACGGCCAGCATGGTCGGATAAAGACCGGCACAGCCATTCTGGCCGATTGTGGCACCAAAGGATGCCGCGAAGCTGGCAATCGACTCCGGCACGCCAAGACGACGGGTCTGGGTTTCAACGCTCAACGGAATGCTGGCTGCGCTGGAACGGCTGGTGAAGGCGAAGGTGATAACCGGCCACACTTTACGGAAGAAGCGCATTGGGTTGATACCATTAACCGACAGCAGCAGGGCGTGGACACCAAACATGATGGCCAGACCGAGGTATGAGGCGACCACAAAGCTGCCCAGTTTGATGATGTCCTGCAGGTTTGAACCGGCAACCACTTTAGTCATCAGCGCCAGCACACCATACGGCGTCAGCTTCATCACTAAACGCACCAGCTTCATCACCCACGACTGCAGCGTATCGATCGCCACCAGCACGCGCTGACCTTTCACTTCATCATCTTTAAGCAACTGCAGTGCAGCCACACCCAGGAACGCGGCAAAGATCACGACGCTGATGATTGAGGTCGGACTGGCGCCCGTCAGATCGGCAAACGGGTTTTTCGGGATAAAGGAGAGCACCAGCTGCGGCACGGTCAGGTCAGCCACTTTGCCGACATAGTTGCTCTGGATCGCACTGAGACGCGCGGTTTCCTGCACGCCCTGTACCAGACCTTCTGCGCTCAGACCAAACAGGCCGGTGACGAAGACGCCGACCAGTGCTGAGATGGCGGTGGTAAACAGCAGAACGCCGATGGTCAGTACGCTGATTTTTCCCAGCGAAGAGGCGTTATGCAGACGGGCGACCGCACTCAGAATGGAAACGAACACCAGCGGCATGACGACCATCTGCAGCAACTGGACATAGCCATTACCGACGATGTTAAACCAGCTAATCGACTCTTTAACCACTGCGCTGTTTTCGCCGTAGATCAACTGCAACACCAGGCCGAACAGTACGCCGATCACCAGACCGGTCAGCACTTTTTTCGACAGGCTCCAGTTATGACGGCTGAAGCGGGAGAGCAATACCAGCAGCACCACAAAGGCCACGATATTAAGCGTAAGAGGAAGGTCCATGCTGAAACTCCAGAGTAATGCGGCCTTCCGTCATGGGAAGGCCGCATAATGTTAATCACGAATTAAGACAGCAGGAATGGTAACAGCAGGTGCAGAGGGTGCCTTATATCCAAATGGCATGGTTTATAACTAAATGGCGTTTTGCGCGTTTTTATTGCGCAGTATGACTGGAAATTAATCGCCCGACGCCATTTTGTAGCGTATCGAACAGCTGAGATGGCCAGCCGTTTGCACCAAAAGATGGCATCCCTGCCGGGAACCACAGCGCATAGCCTACCAGTCCCAGACACAATGCCCGCTCCAGCTGATTGCCCTTCTGGCTGCGCAGAATCGGCAGGCGGAAGCGCCAGCGGCAGGGCCACAGCAGCGGAACCCCGGCGGGCGTCAGCATATCGGCCACTATATGGCTCAGGTAGCCGAGCGTCAGACCCTGCAGCACATCCGGTGGAATCGGTGACGACTGGGGCAGGTTAATCTGAAAAAGCCATAAACCGGCGGCAATCGCCAGCAGACTGTGGGTAAATCCCCGATGGCCGAACGCCCGTGCTATAGGATGAGAGAGCCAGCTGAGTCGCTGTCCCAGCAGAGATTTAGGATGATCGATGTCGGGCAGCAGACAGGTCAGCAGGGCTGAGGGAACAAGATGCCACCAGTCGGCCTGCGCCAGCACGGGTGTCAGCTCAGCACGCTTGGCAAAAATAGCGCTGGCAATGGCAAAAATGATGTGGCCTTCGCCCGTCATGATAGAACCTGGTTACAAAGAAAGCTGTCGATGCATCCAGTATAGGGATTTATCCAGTAAATGAGAACATGTGACGCTGTAACGAAGCGTGAATTTTATTAATAAAATGGACAGTGCCAGGACACTGCCCGTTGGGGAAATTAACGCGCCAGCCAGCCGCCATCGACGGCCAGGGTGTAGCCGTTGACATAATCAGACGCAGCAGAAGCCATGAAGACTATCGGGCCCATCATGTCATCAGGCACGCCCCAGCGTCCGGCCGGTATCCGGCCCAGGATCTCTTCGCTGCGGGACGCGTCATTTCTCAACTGCTCGGTATTGTTGGTCGCCATGTAGCCAGGTGCGATGGCATTGACGTTAATGCCATGCTTTGCCCACTCGTTTGCCATGAGACGGGTCAGGCCCATCACGGCACTTTTCGAGGCGGTATAAGAGGGCACCCGAATTCCGCCCTGGAAGGAGAGCATGGACGCGATATTGATAATCTTGCCGCCGTGTCCCTGCGCGATAAATTGACGGGCAACCTGCTGAGACAGGAAAAACAGGCTCTTGCTATTGATATTCATCACGTCATCCCAGTCCTGCTCGCTGAAGTCCAGGGCGTCTTCCCGGCGAATAATACCGGCATTATTGACCAGAATGTCAATTTTACCTGCAGCGGCCAGCGCCTGCTCAACCACAGAGGCTACTACGCTGGTCTGCAACAGATCGGCCTGCACCGGCCAGAAGCGGCGACCCAGCGCCTCCACCTTGCTTTGGGTGTCATCCGGGCCGTTACGGTTAACGCCGACAATATCGCAGCCCGCCTGTGCCAGACCCAGCGCCATGCCCTGACCTAAACCGGTGTTGCAGCCGGTTACCATTGCCACTTTACCTTCCAGGCTAAACGTATTCAGTACCATAGTATTTCTCCTCTGCTTAGCGCAGTTCACTGATTTTGACGTGATCCATGTCATCAAAGACCTGATTCTCACCCACCATGCCCCAGATAAAGGTGTAACGCTGGGTACCGACACCGGCGTGAATTGACCAGCTGGGTGAGATCACCGCCTGTTCGTTATGTACCAGCAGATGACGGGTCTGCTGCGGTTGCCCCATCATGTGGAAGACGGCGCTCTCTTCGCTCATATCGAAGTAGAAATAGACTTCCATGCGACGTTCGTGGGTGTGGCAGGGCATGGTGTTCCACAGGCTGCCTTCATCCAGTTTGGTCAAGCCCATGGTGAGCTGACAGGTGGGCAGCACATCCGGCACGATGAATTTATGAATGGTTCGGCGGTTCGAGGTCGCGGCATCGCCCAGCGTGGCGGTAGCCGCCTCCTGCAGCGTGATTTTCCTGTCCGGGAAGGTGCTGTGTGCGGGTGCACTGTTGAAATAGAATTTGGCGGGCTGAGACGGATTCAGACTGCGGAACAGCAGGTTGCGGGCACCTTTGCCGATGTAAAGCGCCTCTTCGTGACCGATTTCCCACGCTTTACCGTCCACTTCCACACGCCCCGGTCCGCCAATATTGATCATGCCCAGCTCGCGGCGCTCGAGGAAATAGCTGACGCCCAGCTGTTTTCCCATTTCATCACCCATCGTCACGGGCGCGTTTACCGGCATGACGCCGCCAATGATGATGCGGTCGATGTGGCTGTAAGTCAGGGCGTAGTCATCGGCAGTGAAAATCGTTTCAATCAGGAACTCACGGCGCAACGCATCGGTGTCGAGTTGTTTAGCGTGATCGCTGTGAATGCTTTGACGAATGTCCATCTCAGGCCTCTCTGCAGGTCAGGTTTTTATGCCCCGAATGGGGACGCTTCGGGCATCTTAGGCAGAGTGGTACTGGAATTCAATAAAAATGAAACGTTGTTTTATTTTATTGCGAGTGAGATCAAGTGAGAAGATTGCCAGGCAAAAAAAAGCCCGCATCAGGCGGGCGGTTCTTCATCCCTGCAGATGCTGCAGGCTGAGCTGTGTCAGAGTATCCAGCCGGACATCCGCCAGCGCCCAGCGAGGGTCGTCACGGTATTCAGCGGCGGGTACCACAATTGACCGCATACGCGCCGCTTTGGTGGCGATCATGCCGTTAAAGGAATCTTCCAGCGTGACACAGTTAAGCGGATCGATTGCCAGGCTGTCGGCTGCGTTGAGATAGACCTGCGGATGAGGCTTACTGTAGGGCAGGGCTTCTGCGGAAGAGAGCACATCGAAATAGTGGCGCAGATTGAACATCTCCAGCACCTGCTCAAGCATCCTGAGCGGTGAGGCTGAGGCAAGGCCGATTTTCAGTCCCTGTTCGCGGCACAGTTGCAGCGCCGTTTCCACGCCTGGCAGCAGGGGCCGCGTCTGATCCACCAGCGTCATCGCACGGGCAATAATACGGTCAGTAACCTCCTGCTGCGAAGGACCCTGCCAGGGCAGTGTTTCGTACCACATCCGTACAGTCTGATCGATGCGCAGACCCAGAGTGTCGGGCATTTCACTGCGACGTGACAGGTCAACATCCAGCGTTGAAAAGATATCCAGCTCAGCCTGATCCCACAGCGGCTCAGAATCGATCAGTAAACCATCCATATCAAACAGGGCGGCGAGGACAGGGCGGTGATACGGCATCAGAGTTCTCCTTATAAAGTCGGCTTTACCTTAACATCATTCTCTGCGGGCGCACTCTCTGCCCGATCGACCACGCTTTATTTGGGAAATTTCACCGTTGGCAGGTAGACTGACGGCAAATTGGATTCCAGGTTCAGGAGATATCATGACCTATCAACAGGCTGGCCGTATCGCCATCCTTAAGCGCGTGGCGGGCTGGGTGCTCTTTTTAGTGGCGCTGATGTCGACCATTATTTCTGTGCTGAGCTTTATGTTTAAGCACAGCGAAAAGCAGCCCGGCATTGATGCCGTTATGCTTGATTTCGTTCATGTCATTGTCGATATGCTGCGCTTCAATACGCCGTTCCTGAACGTTTTCTGGCATAACTCGCCGGTACCCGAATTTAACGGTCAGATGAACCTGGGCTTCTGGCTGATCTACATTCTGATTTTTGTCGGGCTGGCGCTGGAGTCGTCAGGCGCGCGGATGGGACGTCAGGCGCGTCACGTTAAAGAGGGCATTGAGGACCAGATGATTCTGGAACAGGCAAAGGGCCCGGAAGGGCGCACCCGTCAGCAACTGGAAGAGAAGGTGCGCGTCCCCCGCCACACCATCTTCCTGCAGATTTTCCCGCTTTATGTGCTGCCAGTGGTGATTGCGATAGCCGGTTATTTTGCACTGTCGCTGCTGGGTTTTATCTGACGGTAAACCTCGTCAGGCCGGCCTGGCCTGACTGTTGCCGAGTGCATCTTCATCCAGCAACTCGCCAATAGCGAACTGTGCATCGCCAGGCCAGTGCCCGCCAAACACGTTAGCCCGGTTCAGCAGATAGTAAAGCTGATAAACGGGCAGGCGCTGTGAAAACCCATCGGGTAACGGCCACACCGACTGATAACCGTCGTAAATCTGGCGGGGCAGGTCGGGGTACCAGCTTAGCATCGCTAAATCACATTCACGGTCACCCCAGTAGCAGGCGGGATCGAACAGCCAGGGGCCCTGGTCGCTGCTGGCGCAGTTAGCGGGCCAGAGATCGCCATGCAGCAGCGACGGTTGCGGATGATGGGACGCGAGCACCCGCTGCACGGAGGCGATAATCAACTCCGTATCGCCGTACTGAATGCCTTTTTCCGCCGCCAGCTGCAATTGCCAGCCAATGCGCTGTTCGGCAAAAAACACCGACCAGCGCCGCAGCCAGCTGTTAGGTTGTGGCGTGGTGGTAATATTATTGTCGAAATCCAGTCCGAACTGGGTCTGCTCGCTCCACTGGTGCAGGCGAGCCAGTTGCTGTCCCAACTGAAACGCGCTCTGTTCATCCAGCGGCTGTGGCCGGATATATTCCAGCAGCAGAAAGCTCTCCTCACAGTGATGACCCACACCATAGACTTTAGGCACCCGAACTGTGCCGGTGCGCGCCAGCAAGGCCAGCTGATCGGCTTCCCAGGTAAAAAGCGAAAGCATATCGCGGCTGTTACTTTTGACAAAGACGTCATGTTCACCGTAGCGGATATGCCAGGCAGGATGGATATCACCACCCGCAAGGGCGTGACGTTGAGTGATTTCGGCGTTGCCTAACTGCTCGCTTAACAGACGACTAATGGCTGACCACATTGGGCTATCCTCGTTATTCGCTGCGTAAGAACGATTGTATTGCCTAAATATTCACCAAAACGCGCACGATTGCACCTCTTATTCTGGCGCGGAGGTGGCGGGGCGAGAATCCGCCGTGTTGCGCAGATACTCTTCAACGGTCATGACAGTCACTTCAGGTTTCTGACCCAACGCGCTTTCACCGGCCGCCGTAACCTGTTGTCGCAGATCTTCAGCCTCCAGTGAACTGACAATGCCATAGCTGTTCGTTCCCAGCTCATGGGGGTGACCGTCGTTGTCAGTCAGCGTGGTGGTAAAACCGGCGGCGGTCATTGCGCTGGTCAGTTCCAGGATGTCACTCAATCCCGACTCCTGATAATGAAAGGTCACAATGTAGCGGGTTAAATCATTGCTGCTCATGCGGTACCTCCAGGGGAAAAGAAACTGAACTGAGCGTAGACCATGGCGAAAAATCAGGCGAATTATGAAGGAGATGCCGGGTATCGGACGTGACGCACAGCGTAAATCTGTGTAAGGAGCCAGGAGGATGATGAAAAATTCTTCTGCCGTTACGTCTGGCTTTTCATTTGTGCAGCACTATAATGCGCGACGTTAATAAGATGAGTCCCAATTAACAGGGGTTGTCAGGGCAATTCCAGGCATTTTGTGTAAGTTAATAATTTTTTACAAAACTTACCGTAAATTGCATTGAATGCCTGGCAAAACGCTTCAGACTCTCCGTTTTTTAAACAGTCGCACGGATCACATTTAATGAAAGCCTATAACAAGCTGTCTGCTGTTCTTTTGCTCTCCGCCGGAGCTTTTTGTCACCAGGCACTGGCCGATAACGCCGTATTTACATCAATGGATGACCCTTCTACCGCTAAAAAGCCATTTGAAGGTTCTGCTGCTGCGGGATACCTGGCGCAAACCGGTAACACGACCAGCTCATCCACAACGGCCCAGACCAATATGACCTGGTATCAGTCATCTATGGCATACAGCTTGTGGGGTAACGCAGCTAATACCTCTTCAAATGATGAGCGCTCTTCTGAGACCTACAACATTGGTGGTCGTTCACGTTACAACCTTAACTCGTATGACTACCTGTTTGGACAGGCGAGCTGGTTAAGCGATCGTTTCAACGGTTACGATTCACGCGACGTCCTGACTGCCGGTTACGGTCGTCAGATTCTGAATGGCCCGGTACACTCGCTGCGTGCGGAATTCGGTCCGGGCGTACGTTATGATGATTACCACGCCGGTGGCCATGAGACCAAGGCGCTGGGCTATGGCGCAGTCAGCTATCAGTGGCAGCTGACCGATACCACTAAATTCATTCAGGGTGTCTCCGTGCTGAGTACCTTCGGAGAAGACACCACGGTGAACTCCGAAACCGGTCTGCAGGTAGCGATCAACAGCCATTTCGCGCTGAAACTGGCTTACAACGTGAGCTGGAACAACCATCCGGCTGAATCTGCGCCGGATCGTACGGATACCAAAACCTCAATCATGCTCTCTTACGCCATGTAAGCGCATTTTTGCCTGGGGTGTATCCGGCGGCCTGACAGTGTGTCAGGCCGCTTTTTTTTGTCCTCTCCATGGCTTAGGGAAAAGGGGATGGGTTTTTCTCAACGGGGAAAACTGCTATTATCTGCCCCGCACTAAAATCCTGGCGACATTCCGACAATGTGGGTCTGATATCACGCCAGGTCACTCATTCTACATTACATTGCATGTAGGCTTTCGTGTGGCTTACCACTGCAAATAAGGATATGAAATGCCTGTAATTACGCTTCCTGATGGCAGCCAGCGTGTCTTTGACCGCCCCGTCAGTGTGATGGATATTGCGCTGGACATCGGTCCGGGTCTGGCAAAAGCCTGCATCGCTGGCCGCGTTAACGGTGAACTGGTTGATGCTGTCGATCCCATTACCGAAGATGCTGCTGTTGCGATTATTACCGCTAAAGATGAAGCGGGCCTGGAAATCATCCGTCACTCCTGTGCGCACCTGTTAGGGCATGCGATTAAACAGCTGTGGCCGGATACCAAAATGGCGATCGGTCCGGTCATTGATAACGGCTTCTATTATGATGTCGACATCGATCGTACCCTGACTCAGGAAGATATCGACCTGCTGGAAAAACGCATGCATCAGTTGGCTGAAACCAACTACGATGTGGTGAAGAAAAAGGTCAGCTGGCAGGAAGCACGTGACGTCTTTGCGGCGCGCGGCGAAATTTACAAGACCACCATACTTGATGAAAACATCAGCCATGACGATAAACCTGGCCTGTATCATCACGAAGAATATGTCGACATGTGCCGCGGTCCGCACGTGCCGAACATGCGGTTCTGCCATCATTTTAAACTGCAGAAGATCTCCGGTGCCTACTGGCGCGGCGACAGCAGCAACAAAATGCTGCAGCGTATTTATGGCACCGCATGGGCAGACAAAAAGCAGCTGGCAGCCTATCTGCAGCGTCTGGAAGAGGCGGCGAAGCGTGACCATCGTAAGATTGGTAAGCAGCTGGATCTCTACCATATGCAGGAAGAAGCACCAGGCATGGTCTTCTGGCATAATGACGGCTGGACCATCTTCCGCGAACTGGAAGTGTTTGTCCGCAGCAAATTAAAAGAGTACCAGTACCAGGAAGTGAAAGGTCCGTTCATGATGGACCGCGTCCTGTGGGAAAAAACCGGGCACTGGGAAAACTACAAAGAAGCGATGTTCACGACCTCGTCTGAGAACCGTGAATATTGCATCAAACCGATGAACTGTCCTGGGCATGTTCAGATCTTCAATCAGGGTCTGAAATCTTACCGTGACCTGCCATTGCGTATGGCGGAGTTCGGTAGCTGTCACCGTAATGAACCATCAGGTGCGCTGCACGGTCTGATGCGTGTACGTGGCTTTACCCAGGATGACGCGCACGTCTTCTGTACTGAAGAGCAGGTACGTGACGAAGTAAACAGCTGTATCCGCATGGTTTATGACATGTACAGCACCTTCGGCTTTGAAAAGATCGTGGTGAAGTTATCCACCCGTCCTGAGAAGCGCATCGGTACAGATGAAATGTGGGATCGTGCCGAGGAAGACCTGGCTGCCGCGCTGAACGAAAACAATATTGAGTTTGAGTTCCAGCCTGGCGAAGGTGCGTTCTACGGTCCTAAAATTGAGTTCACGTTGTATGATTGCCTTGATCGCGCCTGGCAGTGCGGCACAGTTCAGCTAGACTTCTCCCTGCCAAAACGCCTTGAAGCAACGTATGTGGGTGAAAACAATGATCGTCAGACACCAGTGATGATTCACCGTGCGATTCTGGGATCAATGGAGCGTTTCATCGGTATTCTTACCGAAGAATTTGCCGGTTTCTTCCCAACCTGGCTGGCACCGCTGCAAGTCGTGGTAATGAATATTACCGATGGACAAGCGGAATATGTTGAGTCTTTGACGCGTAAGCTGCAGAATGCTGGCATTCGTGTGAAAGCAGACTTGAGAAATGAGAAGATAGGCTTTAAAATCCGCGAGCACACATTACGTCGCGTCCCTTATATGTTGGTCTGCGGTGATAAAGAGGTGGAAGCTGGCAAAGTTGCCGTTCGCACCCGCCGTGGTAAAGACCTTGGGTCGATGGATGTCGATGTGTTTGTTGCGAAATTGCAACAAGAGGTTCGCAGCCGAAATCTTCAACAATTGGAGGAATAAAGTATTAAAGGCGGAAAACGAGTACTACCTACGCGTCCGAACAAGATTAACAGTGAAATTCGCGCAACTGAAGTGCGCTTAACAGGCATGGATGGCGAGCCGATTGGCATTGTCACATTACGCGAAGCTTTGGAAAAAGCTGAGGAAGCGGGCGGCGACTTAGTCGAAATCAGCCCGAATGCCGAACCGCCGGTCTGCCGTATTATGGATTACGGCAAGTTCCTCTATGAAAAAAGCAAATCTTCTAAGGAACAGAAGAAGAAGCAGAAAGTTATTCAGGTTAAGGAAATCAAATTCCGTCCTGGAACCGATGATGGCGACTATCAGGTCAAACTACGCAACCTGATTCGCTTTCTGGAAGATGGCGATAAAGCCAAAATCACGCTGCGTTTCCGCGGTCGTGAGATGGCGCACCAGCAGATCGGTATGGAAGTGCTTAACCGCGTCCGTAAAGACCTGTGTGAAGATCTGGATTTGGCCATTGTCGAATCCTTCCCTTCGAAGATCGAAGGCCGCCAGATGATCATGGTGCTCGCTCCTAAGAAGAAACAGTAGGCTTTCAAGTAGCAGTAATCGCGCAGCGCTTGCGTTGTGCGATTGTCTGTTCGCCTGTCTGGGTCATGTTATTAACAATGCGAAGTGGATATTTTTAAAATGCCAAAGATTAAAACTGTACGTGGCGCGGCTAAGCGCTTCAAGAAGACCGCTTCTGGCGGCTTCAAGCGTAAACACGCAAACCTGCGTCATATTCTGACTAAAAAATCTACTAAGCGTAAACGTCACCTGCGTCCGAAAGGCATGGTGTCTAAAGGCGATCTGGGTCTGGTTATTGCCTGCCTGCCGTACGCATAAGTAAATTTTTTTCTTTAATTCAGAATATAAAACAGGAGAGCTAAATGGCTCGTGTAAAACGTGGTGTAGTTGCTCGCGCACGTCACAAAAAAATCTTAAAACAAGCTAAAGGCTATTACGGTGCACGTTCACGTGTTTACCGTGTTGCTTTCCAGGCTGTTATCAAAGCTGGTCAGTATGCTTACCGTGACCGTCGTCAGCGTAAGCGTCAGTTCCGTCAGCTGTGGATCGCGCGTATTAACGCAGCGGCACGTCAGAACGGCATGTCATACAGCCGTTTCATCAATGGTCTGAAGAAAGCAGCCATTGAGATTGACCGTAAGATCCTGGCCGACATCGCTGTATTCGACAAAGTGGCATTCTCTGCACTGGTCGAAAAAGCGAAATCAGCCCTGGCGTAAGTCAGATGGAAAAGGGAGCTTGCTCCCTTTTTTATTGCCTGTAACTTACGCAAATGATTGACATTTTAGTCGCTGAGCATTTCAATAGTACCCCTGTATAGCATCACAAGGTAACCGCAAGCATGAATGCTGCTATTTTCCGTTTCTTTTTTTACTTTAGCGCCTGACATTCGGGGGCTTTTGCGCATAAGAGAAGAAACGAAAAATCGCGCTGAAAGCCTCCCTCGTGGAGGCTTTTTTGTTTCTGGCGCTAGCATATTGGACCGGCAGGTCCCAACGAGAACTGACCAGCCTGACTGGAAAAAGAGGAAATTATGTCCCAACTCGCAGAACTGGTGGCCAGCGCCACGGCGGCCATCGACGGGGCGACGGATATCGCCGCCCTTGACGCGGTGCGCGTCGAATACCTGGGTAAGAAAGGACATCTGACACTGCAGATGACCACATTACGCGAGCTGCCAGCCGAAGAGCGTCCTGCAGCGGGCGCTGTTATCAACGAAGCGAAACAGCAGGTCACCGAGCGTCTCAATGCACGCAAAGATGCGCTGGAATCCGCAGTGCTGAACGCCCGTCTTGCGGAAGAGACCATTGATGTTTCTCTGCCGGGCCGTCGTATTGAGAATGGCGGTCTGCATCCGGTGACCCGCACCATGGATCGCATTGAGACTTTCTTCGGTGAGTTAGGCTTTGCTGTCGTGACCGGACCAGAAATTGAAGATGATTATCATAACTTCGATGCACTGAATATTCCTGCCCATCATCCGGCGCGTGCCGATCATGATACCTTCTGGTTCGACGCTACCCGCCTGCTGCGCACCCAGACCTCTGGCGTGCAGATCCGTACTATGCAGGCTCAGCAGCCGCCAATCCGCATTATTGCACCAGGCCGCGTCTACCGTAACGATTACGACCAGACGCATACGCCGATGTTCCATCAGATGGAAGGGCTGATTGTTGATAAAAACATCAGCTTTACCAATCTGAAAGGGACGCTGCACGATTTCCTGAACAACTTCTTCGAAGAAGATTTGCAGATCCGTTTCCGTCCTTCTTACTTCCCATTTACTGAGCCGTCCGCAGAAGTGGACGTGATGGGTAAAAACGGTAAATGGCTCGAAGTGCTGGGATGCGGCATGGTACATCCAAATGTGCTGCGTAATGTCGGCATCGATCCGGAAGTCTATTCCGGCTTCGCCTTTGGTATGGGCATGGAGCGTCTGACCATGTTGCGCTACGGCGTGACCGATCTGCGTGCTTTCTTCGAAAATGATTTACGTTTCCTCAAACAATTTAAGTAAGGGCAGGATATCCAATGAAATTCAGTGAACTCTGGTTACGCGAATGGGTAAATCCAGCCCTGGACAGCGCTGCGCTGTCTGAACAAATCACCATGGCTGGCCTGGAAGTGGACGGCGTTGAGCCGGTTGCGGGTGCGTTTCATGGCGTCGTGGTCGGTGAAGTGGTGGAGTGCGGTCAGCACCCCAATGCCGACAAGCTGCGTGTGACCAAAATCAATGTGGGCGGCGAGCGTCTGCTGGATATCGTCTGTGGCGCGCCGAACTGCCGTCAGGGACTGAAAGTCGCCGTCGCGACCGTGGGTGCCGTGCTGCCAGGTGATTTCAAAATCAAAGCGGCCAAACTGCGTGGCGAGCCGTCTGAAGGTATGCTCTGCTCGTTCTCCGAGCTGGGCATTTCCGACGACCACAACGGCATTATCGAACTGCCTGCCGATGCGCCCATTGGCACCGACATCCGCACATACCTGCAGCTGGATGACAACACCATTGAAATCAGCGTCACGCCTAACCGCGCCGACTGCCTGGGTCTGATCGGTATCGCCCGTGATGTCGCTGTGCTGAACGGTTTACCGCTGAACAAGCCGCAGATGCAGCCGGTCACGGCTACGCTCAACGAGACATTCCCGATCCAGGTTGACGCAACAGAAGCCTGTCCGCGCTATCTGGGCCGCGTAGTGAAAGGGATTAACGTTGCGGCGGCGACGCCACTGTGGATGAAAGAGAAGCTGCGTCGCTGCGGCATTCGCTCAATCGATCCGGTTGTAGACATCACTAACTACGTTCTGCTGGAACTGGGTCAGCCGATGCACGCCTTCGACCTCGACCGCATTGACGGCGGTATCGTGGTGCGCATGGCGAAAGAGGGCGAAAAGCTGACACTGCTGGATGGCACTGAAGCCAGTCTGCAAAGTGATACCTTAGTGATCGCCGATCACCAGAAAGCGCTGGCCATGGCCGGTATTTTTGGTGGCGAACATTCAGGTGTGAACGGCGAAACGCAAAACATCCTGTTCGAGTGCGCATACTTTGACCCGCTTTCTATCACCGGTCGCGCACGTCGTCACGGTCTGCATACCGACGCGTCACATCGCTACGAGCGTGGCGTTGACCCGGCGCTGCAACACACCGCGCTGGAGCGTGCGACCGAGCTGCTGCTGTCAATCTGCGGCGGTGAAGCGGGCCCAGTCATCGATCAGACCCATCAGACAGCACTCCCTGTACCGGCGACGATCACCCTGCGTCGTGAAAAACTGGACCGTCTGATTGGTCACGTCATTGCGGATGATCAGGTCACTGACATCCTGACCCGCCTGGGCTGTGAAGTCACTGTGGGTGAAGGGCAGTGGCAGGCTGTGGCCCCGAGCTGGCGCTTCGATATGGCGATCGAAGAAGACCTGGTCGAAGAAGTGGCGCGTATTTACGGCTACAACAACATTCCGGATGTGCCAGTACAGGCCGGGCTGGTAATGACCCAGCACCGCGAAGCGAACCTGTCGCTGAAACGCGCTAAAAACATGCTGGTGGATAAAGGTTATCAGGAAGCGATTACCTACAGCTTCGTTGATCCAAAAATCCAGCAGCTGCTTCATCCGGGTGAAGAGGCGCTGCTACTGCCAAGCCCGATCTCCAGCGACATGTCGACGATGCGTCTGTCACTCTGGACTGGCTTGCTCAGTGCAGTGGTTTACAACCAGAACCGTCAGCAGAGTCGCGTACGCCTGTTCGAGAGCGGCTTACGTTTTGTACCCGATACCCAGGCGGATTTAGGTATCCGTCAGGATCTTATGCTGGCTGGCGTGATCAGTGGCAACCGCGTTGAAGAGCACTGGGATCTGGCGCGTCAGACCGTTGACTTCTATGATTTGAAAGGCGATTTAGAGTCGCTGCTCGATTTAACCGGCAAACTGGATAACATCAGCTTCCGTGCTGAAGTGAATCCGGCGTTGCATCCAGGACAGAGCGCGGCGATTTATTTGCATGATGAACATATCGGTTTTATCGGCGTGGTTCATCCTGAGCTGGAACGTAAGCTTGATCTTAATGGCCGCACCTTAGTCTTTGAACTGCTTTGGAATAAGGTCGCAGACCGCGTCCTGCCTGACGCGCGCGAGATTTCTCGCTTCCCGGCGAACCGTCGTGATATTGCTGTTGTGGTGGCTGAAAACGTCCCTGCAGCAGATATCATCGCAGAGTGTAAGAAAGTTGGCGTAAATCAGGTAGTTGGCGTAAACTTGTTTGACGTGTACCGCGGTAAGGGCGTTTCTGAGGGCTACAAGAGCCTCGCAATCAGCCTGATTTTGCAGGATACCAGCCGGACACTCGAAGAAGAGGAGATTGCCGCGACCGTTGGCAAATGCGTTGCGGCATTAAAAGAGCGATTCCAGGCAACCTTGAGGGATTGAACCTATGGCGCTTACAAAAGCTGAGATGTCAGAGTACCTGTTTGAGAAACTCGGGTTAAGCAAACGCGATGCCAAAGAGTTAGTGGAGCTGTTTTTCGAAGAGGTTCGCCGCGCTTTGGAAAATGGAGAACAGGTTAAACTGTCTGGGTTTGGTAATTTCGACCTGCGTGACAAAAACCAGCGTCCTGGCAGAAACCCGAAAACGGGTGAAGATATTCCGATTACTGCGCGTCGCGTAGTAACGTTCCGCCCAGGACAGAAGCTGAAAAGCCGCGTAGAGAACGCTACACCCAAAGAGACTGACTGAATTTCAGCGTTTCAAAAAGGCCGCGAAAGCGGCCTTTTTTCATGGTTCCGGCACACAACATCACCGCTCCCCGCGCCGTTAATCGCCACGGCAGGCCTGCGCAAACCGCCTCATCAACCTTTCTTTTTTCTGCAATCTCTCTACAATCAAATCACTGTTTTCTCAGCTAATCCTGCTTATGTCTCTGCTCGACACGTTCGCGCGCCAGTCCGACCAGCGCGGCCAGAAATGGCTGATTGCGCTGGCTCTTACGCTCTGTGCACTGCTCTGTCTCAGCCTCTGTGCCGGAGACAGCTGGATCGCGCCCGCAGCGTGGTTCACCGAGAGCGGCAGACTCTTTGTCTGGCAGTTGCGGTTGCCCCGCAGCCTGGCGGTGGTGCTGGTGGGGGCGTCTCTGGCGATATGCGGTGTGGTGATGCAGGCGCTGTTTACCAATCCGCTGGCAGAGCCTGGCCTCCTTGGCGTCTCGAACGGCGCCGGTATTGGCCTGGTGCTCGGCGTGCTGCTGGGCAGCGGCTCGCTGTGGAGCCTCGGGCTGGCGGCGATGGCCGGTGCGTTGATTATTACGCTGATTCTGCTGCATTTTGCGCATCGTCAGCTTTCGGTCACCCGGCTGTTGCTGACCGGTGTGGCGCTGGGGATTATTTGCAGCGCCATCATGACCTGGGCGGTCTACTTCAGCACCAGTCTCGATCTGCGTCAGTTGATGTACTGGATGATGGGGGGATTCAGCGGAATTGACTGGCGCTATGGCTGGATGATGCTGGCGCTGCTGCCGGTGATGCTGGCCCTGGGAGCGACCGGGCCCATCCTCAATCTGCTGGCGCTGGGCGAGACATCCGCCCGTCAGCTCGGACTGTCCCTCTTTTACTGGCGTAACCTGCTGGTGCTGGCGATGGGCTGGCTGGTGGGTATCAGCGTCGCGATGGCCGGTGCCATTGGTTTTGTCGGGCTGGTCATCCCGCATCTCCTGCGCCTGAGCGGTATCAGCGACCACCGTTATCTGCTGCCGGCCTCGGCGCTGGCGGGCGCGGCGGTGCTTCTGGCCGCCGATATCGTGGCACGTCTGGCGCTGACCTCGGCGGAATTGCCGATAGGTGTCGTGACCGCGACACTGGGCGCGCCGCTGTTTATTATTTTACTGGTGAAATCTTCGCGCTAGCTTCGGCTGGTTATTCTGGATCCACAACAGCATCCACAAAGGAAATAGCATGAACATTTATGATACTGAACTGGTTACGCTCGATGGGGAAAAAACCACGCTGTCACAGTGGCAGGGCAAGGTTCTGCTGGTGGTCAATGTGGCCTCTAAATGTGGTCTGACGCCGCAATATGAAGAGCTGGAAAACCTGCAGAAAGCCTGGCAGGATCAGGGCTTCAGCGTACTCGGTTTCCCCTGCAATCAGTTTCTGGAGCAGGAGCCGGGCAGCAGTGAGGAGATCAAAACCTTCTGCAGCACGACCTATGGCGTCACGTTCCCGATGTTTGCCAAAACCGAGGTCAACGGCGAAGGTCGTCATCCACTCTATGCGCAGATGATCGCGGCCCGTCCTGACGCGGTGCGTCCGGAAGGCAGCGGCTTTTACGAGCGTATGGAGAGTAAAGGCCGCGCGCCGAAAGCGCAGGGCGACATTCTGTGGAATTTCGAAAAATTCCTGATTGGCCGTGACGGCAGCGTGATCCAGCGTTTTGCACCTGATATGACGCCGGAAGACCCAATCATTCTGGAAACCATTAAGCAGGCGCAGGCAAAATAGATGCTGTTACGCCTGCATCAGGCTGCTGTTCCCGGGCGGCTGCTGCCAATGAACGGTGAACTTGCCGCCGGTCAGCTGCTGCACGTGGCAGGCCCGAATGGCGCAGGTAAAAGCACCTTACTGAGTGTGATTGCGGGTCTGCAACCCGCCTCAGGGAGGGTGCTGCTGGATGAAAAGCCGCTGATTGACTGGCGCGGCGCGGCGCTCTCCAGGGTTCGGGGCTGGCTGCCCCAGCAGCAGGCGCCGCTGAGCCAGATGCCGGTCTGGCACTATTTACGTCTGCATCTGAAGCAGGCGGGGTCGCAGTCCGATGTCCGGCTCAGTACGCTGCTGCAACAGCTGCAGCTGCAGGATAAATTAACCCGTTCCCTGACCAGACTCTCCGGCGGTGAATGGCAGCGCGTCAGGCTGGCGGCAGTCTGTGCGCAGATTGATCCTCTCATCAATCCCCACGGGCGATTGTTAATTCTTGATGAGCCAATGACGGCGCTGGATATCGGCCAGCAGAAAGCGGCAGACGATCTGATTGCGGCGCTGTGCGCGGCAGGTATCAGCGTTATCGCCAGTAGTCACGACCTCAATCACAGCCTGCAACACGCCGATCGGGTCTGGCTGATGAACAGGGGACAGGTGGTTGCGCAGGGCGAACCGGCAAAGGTCCTGACGCCGCAGCGCCTGACTCCGCTTTACCAGATAACTTTCCGGCAGATTCAACTCGAAGGACGCACGCTACTGACCGTCCTGCCCTGACACTTGCTACATGGCGGGCTTTACCGCTACATTAAGCCGGTTGTAACTTCTGATAAGGACATTTGGCGATGCGCCTGGGTTTGCTGATTTTAGTTCTGCTGCTGACGGGATGCAGTCATCACGCTCCGCCGATTAATGGCCGTCTTTCCGATTCGATCACTGTGATAGCGGAACTGAACGATCAGCTCGGTCACTGGCGTGGCACGCCTTATCGCTATGGCGGCATGAGTCGTAACGGCGTTGACTGCTCTGGCTTTGTCTATCTGACCTTCCGCGACAAATTTTCGCTACAGCTGCCGCGCACCACCTCAGCCCAAAGCGATATCGGCACCCGAATCAGTAAAGATGAACTGCTGCCAGGCGATCTGGTCTTTTTCAAAACCGGACGTGGCGAAAATGGCCTGCATGTGGGTATTTATGACACCGATAATGCCTTCATCCACGCGTCAACCAGCCAGGGCGTAGTCCGCTCTTCGCTCGACAATGTCTACTGGCGGAAAGTGTTCTGGCAGGCGCGCCGTATTTAAACGCCGTTCGCCAAATCTGACTTAAGTCCAATTTTAAATAGAGCCGAAACAGAGAGTAAAAGCTTTATTTTAAATGACAGTTATTGACTGTGGGTTTTAATAACCAGAATAAATGCTTTTTTTAATTCCACTAATAAGCGGTATTTTATCGCTATTATTTGGCTTAAGCGTGACTGCCTGTTGTCAAACGGCGATGGAAGGGCAAAGAAGTTCGTCTCTTCAATGATTTGGCACTATTGCCTGTACCCAACCATTACTATACGATATCTCCATCGCCGCTTATTCTGGCATCAAAATGAAAATTCATCTCTCGGCCGACTATCAGTCGGAAATCTGGTTCTATCCTGTCTGTGATGTTCACGGACGGTTGACCGCTGTCGAGCTGGTAACGCAGTTGGTGCATGAAAGTGCTCCCATCACTCTGCCGCAGGATCTGTTGCTGCCGCAGCTTGATGAGTCGCAGCAGCTGCGCCTTCTGCAAAGTCAGATTGGATTGCTGGAGCAGAATCGCGCGTTATTTGAAGCGCATTCTGTGTCAGCATTTATCCGTATTGATGAAGGGATGGCCCGGACACTGCTGGCCAGTGAATTAGTTATGCGGAAAATAAAGCAGCTGCCGTTCATTCTGTTGAATATCACTGAAACGTTTCCGCAACTGAAATTGGGCAAAAATAATCCCTTACTGGCTGACCTGCACGCTGAATTTAATTTAGCACTTTCACATTTCGGCGCGGGTAAGACACCCTCTAATGCAGTCTACGATAATTTATTCAGTTGTATCTGTCTGGATAAAGAGTTTATTCATTCGCTGGCAAAACGCGCGTCATTCGTGCCGTTTATTCAGAGCATTATCGATAATTTTCGCGCCCATTGTGACCGACTCATTATTTGTGGCATTGACGATGAAGTGTTGTTCGATAAAGTCAGCCAGCTGAACGGTGTCGACTTCCAGGGTGCGCTCTTCCCGGTAGTAAAATCGGATGCACTGCATTCACTGCTCTGCGCCGATGATCGTATGCCATCTTCTCAGCATCCTGGTTGATACCCTCTGTTAATCCCCGCTATCAGCGTTACACTAGAGGACTCATCTACGTACCGCTGAGCAGCGCATGGGAGAAATAATGTCTTCTGGTAAGGCCACTTTTGACAACACCTGGTTTCGGGAACTGACAGGGTGTTACACCGCGCTAAACCCCACACCGCTGACTGGCGGACGCCTGCTGTATCACAACGCACCGCTTGCAACCTCAATGGGTCTGGATCCCGAACTCTTTGCCGGTAACGGTCATGACGTCTGGCACGGCGCAGCCCTGTTACCCGGCATGCAGCCGCTGGCGCAGGTCTACAGTGGCCATCAGTTTGGCGTCTGGGCGGGCCAGCTTGGCGACGGGCGCGGCATTCTGCTGGGTGAACAGCGCCTTGATGATGGCAGTAAACTTGACTGGCATCTCAAGGGCGCAGGCCTGACGCCTTACTCAAGGATGGGGGATGGTCGCGCTGTAATCCGTTCCAGCGTGCGAGAGTTCCTCGCCTCAGAGGCGCTGCACCATCTTGGCATTCCCACCACGCGAGCATTGACCCTGTCGATAGGCGATGAGCCGGTCTACCGCGAAACCACCGAACGTGGCGCAATGCTGATGCGTATCTCACCAAGCCATCTGCGGTTCGGGCATTTCGAGCATTTCTTTTATAGTCAGCAGCAGGAGAAAGTGCAGCAGCTGGCCGACTACGCGATTCGTCATCACTGGCCGCATCTGGAAGCGGAAGCGGACCGCTATCAGCAATGGTTTACCGACATTGTGTTACGTACCGCTCGGCTGATTGCCCTGTGGCAGAGCGTGGGCTTTGCGCATGGGGTGATGAACACCGACAACATGTCGATTCTTGGCCTGACCATCGACTATGGCCCCTTTGGTTTTCTGGATGATTATCAGCCTGACTTCATCTGCAATCACAGCGACTATCAGGGTCGCTACAGCTTTGAAAATCAGCCGATGATTGGCCTGTGGAATCTTAACCGGCTGGCGCACGCGCTTTCGGGTCTGCTGACCACGGAGCAGTTGCGGACGGCACTGAGCGCCTATGAACCTGAACTGATGCGGGTCTGGGGCGAGCGGATGCGGGCGAAGCTCGGTCTGTTGACACAGCAGAGCAACGATAATGAGATTCTGACCGATCTGCTGGCCCTGATGACCCAGGAGCACAGCGATTACACGCTGACGTTCCGGCTGTTGAGTGAGACTCAACAGGCTGAAAGCCGCTCACCGTTGCGCGATGAGTTTATCGATCGTGAGGCGTTTGATGGCTGGTATCAGCGCTATCGCAGCCGTCTGATGGACGAGCAGGTCAGTGATACGGAACGTCAGGCAGTGATGAAGGCCGCTAATCCGGCGGTGATTCTGCGCAACTATCTGGCACAGCAGGCGATTGAAGAGGCGGAGCGGGGCGAGCAGGGTGCGCTGGCACGCCTGCATCAGGCGTTACAGCAGCCCTTTAGCGATGAGACGGCCGCTGAATATCGTCAGCGGCCGCCAGACTGGGGCAAAACGTTAGAGGTGAGCTGCTCCAGCTAACTGAAAATCAGAGGCGATGAGAAACCGCCTCGGCCAGCAGGGCGAGCACTTTTTCGCTCTCCTGCCAGCCGAGGCAGGGATCGGTAATCGACTTGCCGTAAACCAGCGGTTCGCCGCTCACCACTTTCTGATTACCCTCTTCCAGGAAGCTCTCAATCATCACACCGGCAACAGCCCGCGATCCTGCTTTAATCTGCTCCGCTACCTCTGCCGCCACATCCATCTGACGACGATGCTGCTTCAGGCAGTTGCCGTGACTGAAGTCGATTACCAGCTGCTCTGGCAGATTAAAGGCAGACAGACTCTCCGCCGCGGCAGCGACATCACTGGCATGATAGTTAGGCTGCTTGCCACCACGCAGGATCACATGTCCATGCGGGTTGCCGCTGGTCTGATAGATCGTCATCTGCCCCAGCTTGTCCGGCGACAGGAACATATGGCTGGCGCGTGCGGCGCGAATCGCATCCACGGCAATCTGAACGTTACCGTCGGTGCCGTTTTTAAAGCCGACCGGGCAGGAGAGGGCCGACGCCATTTCACGGTGGATCTGGCTTTCGGTGGTGCGTGCGCCAATCGCTCCCCAGCTGATCAGGTCGGCAATAAACTGGCCGATCACCATATCCAGAAATTCTGTGGCGGTAGGCAATCCCAGCGTGTTGATATCAATCAGCAGTTTGCGGGCGATACCAATGCCCCGGTTTACATCGTAGCTGCCATCCAGGTTCGGATCAGAGATTAAGCCTTTCCAGCCCACCACGGTGCGCGGCTTCTCGAAGTAGGCGCGCATCACAATCTCCAGCCGATCGTCATAGCGGCTGCGCAATGCGTTCAGACGCTCTGCATACTCCAGGGCTGCTTTCGGGTCGTGCAGTGAGCAGGGGCCAATCACCACCAGCAGGCGGGGATCTTCACCGGTCAGAATACGGGCTATACGTTTACGGGCAGCCGTGACATTGTCGGCAATGGCCGGGGAAACGGGATGGTCAGCCGCCAGGCTGGCGGGAGTAATCAGACTACCAATGCGTGCGGTACGCAGTTCGTCGGTTTTGTTCATGAGTTTCTCGAAAACGGTTCTTCGCAGCGGTGAAATACCGGGAAGTGATGGTGGTCACAATAAACCATTAGCCTGCGAATTCAACCCGGGATTTGATAATGAAATCAAAAGCGACGGCAGCATCGCTTTACAACTCAGCATCGATAACACTCTCAGTACATGCGGCGCGTCAGACCCATGATGTCGAGAATTTTGGTGGCAATCTCTTCCACCGAGTAGTTGGTGCTGTTGAGATAGCGGATCTGATGGGTGCGAAACAGCGCTTCTACTTCGCCCACTTCCAGTCGGCACTGACGCATTGAGGCGTAACGGGTATTTTCCGCCCGCTCCTGACGTATCGCCGCCAGGCGTTCCGGATCGATAGTCAGCCCGAACAGTTTATTCTGATGCGCGCGCAGCGCGGGCGGCAGTTTGAGGTTATCCATGTCATCTGCGATGAACGGGTAGTTGGCGGCGCGCACACCAAATTGCATCGCCAGATAGAGGCTGGTGGGAGTTTTACCACAGCGCGAGACACCCAACAGAATAACCTGCGCATCCTCGAGTCCGCGCAGCGAGATACCGTCATCATGCGCCAGTGCGTAATCGATCGCCGCAATACGCGCATCATATTTACCCAGATTACTGGCATCCAGTCCGTGAGTACGGTGAGCAACCGGTGCGGGGGACAAACCCAGCTCCTGCTGCAGCGGTGCCACCAGCGCCTGCACGATATCCTGACAAAAGCCGTCGCTCTGCACGATGATGTCGCGCACTTCCGGGGTGACGATCGAGAAAAACACCAGTGGCCGCACACCGCTCTGCTGATAAAGCGCGTTAATCTGGGCTTTAACCGCCAGCGCACGCTGGACATTTTCTACGAAGGGTAGCGTCAGACTGGTGATATTAACCGGAAATTGTGACAGCACCGCATGACCCAGTACTTCAGCCGTAATGGCCGTACCATCGGAGATATAAAAAACGCTTCTGTCAGTTGTCATAACGTAATCAGCCTCAGACAAGAGTGAGCCGTTAGCATGAGCCATGCGCTTAAATAATTCATCTCTGATTTTAGTTTCTGTAATGCCTGTCCGGATTTTTTGTCTGATGTTTCATCAGGATAATTAAAAACTAACAGCGGCTTCGCTTCACCGGGATGCTTTGAACCCTTATTACGCTGCAAATAGCCACGCAACTGTTGCGCAACAAAACGGAGGGGTTAAATGGCTGAAAATCTGTCATTTCCTGCTGCATCAATCATTTAGCGAAAAATAGCGTCATTGCGCAACAGCAAAAAATTGCGCTCACAATTCCGAAACTGTTGCTGAAATTCTGCTTTAACGATTCAACACATCGTTATTGAGGGGGTGATATGCCAGGCTGAAAAGAGATAACTCCCTGTGTCCATTCATTGTTAATTGATAAAGGATAAGCGCAATGTCCATTAATGGCGAACAGCCACTCGTGCTCTGGTATAACCAGCTTGGTATGCATGATGTTGATCGGGTAGGCGGTAAGAATGCCTCTCTGGGTGAAATGATTACTAATCTCTCTTCGCTGGGTGTTTCTGTACCCAATGGATTCGCGACGACATCCTATGCCTTTAACCTGTTTCTTGATCAAAGCGGGCTCAATCAGCGAATTTACGCGCTGCTGGACGAGACCGATATTGATGATGTGAATGCGCTGGCATCAGCGGGTAAGCAGATTCGTCAGTGGGTGGTGGAGACCCCTTTTCTGCCGGAACTGGAGTCCGCCATTCTGGATGCCTATCAGCAACTTTCTGCCGATGATGATGCCGCGTCGTTTGCTGTCCGCTCCTCGGCCACCGCGGAAGATATGCCCGATGCCTCCTTTGCTGGTCAGCAGGAAACCTTCCTGAATGTGCAGGGTATCGACGCCGTAATGGTGGCGGTGAAGCATGTCTTTGCTTCGCTGTTTAATGACCGCGCTATCTCTTACCGCGTGCACCAGGGCTATGATCACCGTGGCGTGGCGCTCTCTGCGGGTATTCAGCGCATGGTGCGCTCTGACCTGGCCTCTTCAGGTGTGATGTTCACCATTGATACGGAGTCTGGCTTTGATCAGGTGGTCTTTATTACTGCTGCGCTGGGACTGGGTGAAATGGTGGTGCAGGGTGCCGTTAACCCGGACGAATTCTACGTCCACAAGCCCACGCTGGCAGCGGATCGTCCCGCTATCGTGCGCCGCAATATGGGGTCGAAAAAGGTTCGCATGGTCTATGCCGATTCTCAGGCGCATGGCGAGCAGGTTCAGATCGAAGATGTGCCTGAAGCCGAACGCGATCGTTTTTGCTTAAGTGATGAGGAAGTGCAGGCCCTGGCTAAACAGGCTGTCTTAATTGAACAGCATTATCAGCGTCCGATGGATATTGAGTGGGCCAAAGATGGGCACACCGGTAAGTTGTTCATCGTTCAGGCGCGTCCTGAAACTGTGCGCTCAAATGGTCAGGTCATGGAACGTTATACGCTGCAGGGTCAGGGCAGCGTGGTGGTGGAAGGCCGTGCTATCGGTCATCGTATTGGCGCAGGCGTGGTGAAGGTCATCCACGATATCAGCGAAATGCACCGCATTGAAAAAGGTGATGTGCTGGTGACGGATATGACCGATCCGGACTGGGAACCGATCATGAAAAAGGCGTCAGCGATTGTCACTAACCGTGGCGGACGAACCTGTCATGCGGCAATCATCGCGCGTGAACTGGGTATCCCTGCTGTCGTTGGCTGTGGCGATGCAACCGATCGTCTGAAGGAAGGTCATCAGGTCACGGTTTCCTGTGCTGAGGGCGACACCGGCTACGTCTACGATCAGCTGCTTGATTTTGATGTCACCAGTTCTCAGGTCGATTCGCTGCCTGAACTGCCGCTGAAAATTATGATGAATGTGGGCAACCCCGATCGTGCCTTTGATTTCGCCTGTCTGCCTAACGAAGGTGTCGGTCTGGCGCGTCTGGAATTTATCATTAACCGTATGATTGGCGTCCACCCTAAAGCGCTACTGGAACTCGATCAACAGACACCGGAACTGCAGCAGCAGATCCGTAAAATGATGAAAGGATTTGATAATCCGGTCGAGTTTTACATTGGCCGCCTGACTGAAGGAATTGCCACACTTGGCGCGGCATTTGCACCGAAACGTGTAATTGTCCGACTTTCCGACTTCAAAACGAACGAATATGCCAATCTCGTGGGCGGTGAGCGCTACGAGCCTGAAGAAGAAAACCCGATGCTGGGATTCCGTGGGGCCGGTCGCTACGTAGCGGACAGCTTCCGGGATTGTTTCGCGCTTGAGTGTGAAGCGGTGAAGCGTGTTCGCAATGAGATGGGCCTTACGAACGTTGAGATCATGGTTCCGTTTGTCCGTACCGTGGATCAGGCGCAGGCGGTGGTGGAAGAGCTGGCACGTCAGGGACTGAAGCGCGGCGAAAACGGACTGAAAATCATTATGATGTGCGAGATTCCGTCCAATGCGCTACTGGCGGATCAGTTCCTGCAGCACTTTGATGGCTTCTCAATTGGATCTAACGACATGACCCAGCTGACGCTGGGGCTGGACCGCGACTCCGGCGTTGTCTCTGCACTGTTTGACGAGCGTAATGAAGCCGTGAAAGCGCTGCTTTCCATGGCGATCAAAGCGGCCAAAAAACAGGGTAAATATGTCGGAATTTGTGGGCAGGGACCGTCCGACCATCAGGATTTTGCCGCATGGCTGATGGAAGAGGGCATCGACAGCCTGTCGCTGAACCCGGATACCGTAGTGGAAACCTGGGTGAGTCTGGCGCAGTTAAATAAAACCGCCTGATCCCCGCTGTAGCAAGCATAAAGGCCCGCATTGCGGGCCTTTTCTATTTATAGCTGGCTTATTTCAGGCAAAAAAAAGCCCATCACAGGGGATGGGCAAAGACTACACACAGCAATTCTTTACTCTACTCAGGGGAATAAGTTTGTCTGAAAATCATCAGGTTGATTTCGAACATAGGAAACATGTTATTCATACGGCTGGCTGTCGTCTTTAAGAATCCTCTTATTAGTTTAAAGCCGATAATCTTTTGTCATCTTTACCTGGTCATTTGGCTTAAGAAACAGTGCAGAAAGTAATCTTTTTTAGCCCTGAATGGTCGTTTTTAGGTCAAAGATGGCTTTTTTATTAAAAATCGCTAATGAAAAACAGAATTTATCTGAATGATGAAGAGAGGTGCGGTTAATCATCATTAACCGCACTAATCAATGTACATCAGGGGGATTGGCGCAAAGTGCCATTGCACCGCATTATACAGCTGGTGGGGTACCCTCGTGATCGGCCAGTGCATCAGCCGAGGCCATCGGGTCTTTATCCGGGGCGGGCGCTTCATGTACCCAGACCGAAACCAGACGGTAGGAAACCGCCAGAACCACCGGGCCGATAAACAGACCAATCATGCCGAACGCGAACAGGCCACCAATCACGCCTGAGAGGATCAGAATCATCGGCAGGTCTGCGCCCATACGGATTAACATCGGGCGCAGAACGTTATCCATCGTGCCGACCACACAGCTCCAGACCAGCAGCACGGTGCCCCAGGTGGTATCGCCGCTCCAGTAGAGATAGATGATGGCAGGAACCAGCACCAGCAGTGGACCGAGCTGTACCAGGCAGCAGAGGATCATCAGTACCGTTAACAGCGTGGCATAAGGAATACCGGAAATCGCCAGACCGATGCCGCCCAGCACACCCTGCACCAGCGCCGTCACCACCACACCCAGCGCTACGGCACGAATGGACTGTGCCGCCAGCAGCACCGCAGCATCACCGCGTCGTCCCGCCATACGAAACGCGAAGTGACGGATGCCCTGGGCAGCCTGTTCGCCACGCCAGTAAAGCAGCACGCTGAACAGTAACATCACGCCCAGATGGATCATAAAGCGCCCGAAATGACCGGCCTGAGCCACAAAAAAGCCTGTGGTGCGGCCGATGTAAGGCTGTATTTTCGCCATCACGCCGGCACCGCCACTCGCCACCAGCGTGTCATAACTGACATACAGCTTTTTACCCACCATCGGGATTTCCCTGAGCCACGTCAGTTTCGGCATCGTGTGGCCCTGGGTCACCCAGGCAATCACAGGCGCACTGTTATCGATCAGGCTGCTGACCAGCAGGGCAATAGGAATAATAAACAGCAAGAGCAGCAGCAGTGTCATGACGATCACCGCGAGTGAACGGCGTCCCCATAACAGTCGCTGGAATTTCAGCATCAATGGCCAGGTGGCAATCACTACCATGCTGGCCCAGGCAAAGCCCAGAATAAACGGCTGCACCACCCATAAACAGGCGACGATCAGCAGCAGAATGAACATCAGGGTGAAGAGTATTTGCGGTAAATCCATATCCCGGTACTGGCTTTTCATCATTGACTCATAACCTCGTCTTAATCCTTCATTTTCGGGCATTCGGATGCCCGTTTTTATCATGATCTATTTGCCAGGGATTAAACAGCGTCGTGGTGAAAGGTTTTTGCCTTTTCTGAAAAAAGGGCAGACGCAGGAAAAATATGATAAAACGAGAAATCGCTAACGTATAAACGCAAACGTTTACAACACCTTCGGTCAGACAATCATGATCCCACAGATTTCGCAGGCGCCGGGCCTCGTTCAACTGGTGCTGACGTTCCTTGAGTCACTGAAAGAGCAGGGTTTTACCGGTGACATGGCAACCAGCTATGCCGATCGTCTTTCACTCTCTACCGATAACAGCATCTATCAGTTGCTGCCCGACGCGGCGCTCTTTCCACGTTCAACCGCCGATGTTGCACTGCTCGCCCGCGTGGCCGGCGAAGCGCGCTTTGCCAGTCTGGTCTTTACCCCACGTGGCGGCGGCACTGGCACCAACGGGCAGTCGCTGAATCAGGGGATCGTGGTGGATATGTCGCGCTACATGAACCGCATCCTGGAGATTAATACGGATGAGGGCTGGGTTCGGGTTGAAGCCGGGGTGATTAAAGATCAGCTGAATGCCTGGCTGAAACCATTTGGCTTTTTCTTCTCGCCAGAATTATCGACCAGTAACCGTGCGACACTGGGCGGGATGATCAATACCGATGCGTCGGGTCAGGGCTCGCTGGTTTACGGCAAAACGTCGGATCACGTTCTGGGCTTGCGGGCTGTGTTGCTGGGCGGCGATATGCTTGATACGCGGCCCATGGCGACGGCGCTGGCAGAAACACTGGCACAGACGGCCACCCCGGAAGGGCGGATCTATCAGCAGGTGCTGACGCGTTGCCGCGAGCATCGTGCGCTGATTCTGGAAAAGTTTCCAAAGCTGAATCGGTTCCTGACCGGCTATGATCTGCGCCACGTTTTCAGTGACAATATGCAGACCTTTGACCTGACACGCCTGTTGTGCGGCGCTGAAGGAACGCTGGCCTTTATCACCGAAGCGCGACTCGATATCACCCCGCTGCCAAAAGTGCGGCGGCTGGTGAACATCAAATATGACTCTTTTGACTCTGCCCTGCGTAATGCGCCATTGATGGTGGAAGCGCAGGCGCTCTCAGTCGAGACTGTTGACTCTAAAGTACTGAATCTGGCACGTGAAGATATCGTCTGGCACTCGGTGAGTGAATTAATTACTGACGTACCCGACAAAGCGATGCTGGGTCTCAATATTGTTGAATTCGCCGGTGACAACGCAGCGCTGATCGATCAGCAGATTGAACAACTTTGCGCCCGCCTTGACGCGCTGATGGCGCAGCAGCAGGGAGGCGTCATTGGCTATCAGTTCTGTAACGATCTGGATGGCATTGAGCGCATTTATAACATGCGTAAAAAAGCGGTGGGTCTGCTGGGGAATGCCAAAGGCCGCGCTAAGCCGATTCCGTTTGTGGAAGACACTGCCGTTCCGCCGGAAAAACTGGCGGACTATATTGTCGAATTTCGCGCCCTGCTTGATAGCCACGGTTTGAGTTACGGCATGTTTGGTCACGTCGATGCAGGCGTCCTGCACGTGCGTCCGGCGCTGGATATGTGCGATCCTCAGCAGGAGATGATGATGAAGCAGATCTCCGACGATGTGGTGGCGCTGACTGCGCGCTACGGCGGCCTGCTGTGGGGCGAACATGGCAAAGGTTTCCGCGCCCAGTATAGTCCGGCATTCTTTGGCGAAACATTGTTTAACGAACTGCGCCGCATCAAAGCCGCCTTTGACCCGTTAAACCGTCTTAACCCAGGTAAAATCTGCACGCCCTTTAACCGCAACGACGAGATGATGCAGGTGGATGCAGTGAAGCGCGGCACCTTTGATCGGCAGATTCCGGTCACGGTGCGGGATGAATGGCGTGGGGCGATGGAGTGTAACGGCAACGGGTTGTGTTTTAACTTTGATGCCCGCAGCCCGATGTGTCCCTCCATGAAGATTACCCGCAACCGCATTCACTCTCCTAAGGGACGGGCGACGCTGACGCGGGAATGGCTGCGGCTGCTGGCCGAACAGGGTGTCGATCCCCTTGTACTGGAAAAGCAGCTGCCGGAAAACACGCTGTCGCTGCGCGGCTTGATTACCCGCACACGCAACAGCTGGCATGCCAGCAAAGGGGAGTATGACTTCTCTCACGAGGTAAAGGAGGCGATGTCGGGCTGCCTGGCCTGTAAGGCCTGCTCGACCCAGTGTCCGATCAAAATTGACGTACCCGCGTTCCGTTCGCGCTTCCTCCAGCTTTACCACACCCGCTATCTGCGGCCGGTCAGCGATCATCTGGTGGCGGCGGTTGAAAGCTATGCACCCCTGATGGCGAAAGCGCCGAAGGTGTTCAATTTCTTCCTGCGTCAGCCCTGGGTGAAAGAGTTAAGTAAAACGCATATCGGCATGGTCGATCTGCCTCTGCTCTCGGCGCCAAATCTGAAACAGCAGCTCAGCGGTCATCCCGCCATGAACATGACGCTGGAACAGCTGGAAGCGTTGCCAACTGCCGATCGCGCAAACTGTGTGCTGGTGGTGCAGGATCCGTTTACCAGCTTTTATGAAGCCCATTTGGTAAATGATTTTGTCAGGCTGATTGAGAAGCTGGGCTACCGTCCGGTACTGCTGCCATTCTTGCCTAACGGCAAAGCGCAGCATGTGAAAGGTTTCCTGCAGCGTTTTGCACGCACGGCAGCTCGCACCGCCGATTTTCTTAATCGGGTAGCAAAACTGGAACTGCCTATGGTCGGTGTGGATCCCGCTACCGTGCTCTGCTATCGCGATGAGTATCGTCAGACGCTGGGTGAGTCGCGCGGCGACTTCAGCGTATTGCTGGTGCATGAGTGGTTAGCGCGTGCGCTGTCAGAACGTGACGTGCAGGCAACAGGCGGGGAATCCTGGTATCTCTTCGCGCACTGCACTGAGGTGACCGCGCAGCCCTCCACACCGAATGAGTGGCAGGGGATCTTTGCCCGGTTTGGTGCAAAGCTTGAAAACATCAATGTCGGCTGCTGCGGCATGGCGGGCACCTACGGCCACGAAAGTAAAAACCTCGAAAATTCGCTGGGAATCTATGCACTCTCCTGGCATCCACAGCTTCAGCGACTGCCTCGTCAGCGCTGCCTGGCCACGGGTTATTCATGCCGTAGTCAGGTCAAGCGTGTAGAAGGCAATGGCATGCGCCATCCGCTTCAGGCATTGTTAGAGATAATGTAAAAAAATTGTGCGCGACGTCACGCCGTGGCTGGATTAGAATATCCAGCCTGCGTGACGCATAAAGTCACTTTGCAGCACGGTGGCTTTGTTCCATTCTCCGACCATGGCCAGTTGATGGCAGAGTCGGGTCAGGGACAATCGCGCCAGTTGATAAGCCTGAAGGCGAAACAGGCGATCGCGATCGTTGTTTCCCATCTCCTGCAGCAGTCGGTGATGCAGTTTACCCATAGCGTGCAGGTAACTCTGATCGTCACCGTTCATCTGGCAGATTTCTGCCATATCCTGACAGGCATCATTGAACTGACGTAGCTGATGGATCGTGCAGTCGGCCCGGTCAAGTTTTGCCTGTGCCATATAAAAGTCGACGGTGATATCCCGCATCGAAAACTGGTATTCGTCGATTTTATGCTGCAGCCAGGCTGAGACAGAAAGGGTCATCGCGTCGCCCTGAATGTTAATGATAATAATTATCATATTCATCCCGGCCGTGATTGCAACGGGTGGGCAGAAAAATTTATCGATTTATCCTGCCTGTCGGTATAATCGGAAATAACAATCTGTTTACATCAAAGAAAGGCGTAACCTATCAATAAGCACTTTGATCAAAAATGGTTTTTTTAAAAAGAGTGATTTATTAATAGGTTATCACCCGCTTATTGACGCTGATTCTCTTACCGCAGGGTGAGCGGGAGCAGCTATGCTTAATAAATAAGCAGATAAAACAGCACTAGATGATTATCCCTGCAAAACAAGAGGTTGAAGTGATTGTACAGATCACTAACATAGGGGGATAGCCTGAAAAGGTCCGGACTCAAGAGGTATCAACATGGCATCCGTTAATACAGACTCTTTCTCACCCGACGATTTTGTCTGGAAAGGGTTGACGCTGACTGAAACCGCAGCACAACAAATTCTCAATCTGGCGGCTCAGGATCCTGAAGTCAAGGGTCTGCGGCTTGGCGTGAAACAATCCGGTTGCGCCGGGTTTGGCTACGTCATGGATCTGGTTAAAGAGCCTGTCGAAGACGATTTGCAGTTCTCATTCCACGGCGCAACGCTGTTTGTGCCGCTTCAGGCGATGCCATTCGTTGATGGCACCGAGCTGGATTACGTTCGCGAAGGCCTGAATCAGATTTTTAAATTCAATAACCCTAAAGCTCAGCACGCCTGCGGGTGCGGTGAAAGCTTTGGCGTCGAGTAAGTGAAATATGTCACGACACAGCGAAACATCTGACGATGTACAAATCTGGGAAGGCAAGCTCAACTATAAAGAGGGCTTCTTTACCCAACTGCAGACCGAAGAATTTGCCAACGGCATCAATGAAGATGTGGTGAGGGCGATCTCGGCCAAGCGTAACGAGCCAGAGTGGATGCTGGAGTTTCGTCTTAAGGCTTTTCGTGCCTGGCTTGAAATGGAAGAGCCACACTGGCTGAAAGCCCATTACGAAAAACTCGACTACCAGGATTACAGCTACTACTCCGCGCCGTCCTGCGGCAACTGCGATGACAGCTGTGCTTCCGAGCCGGGTGCCATGCAGGCTTCAGGCAGCGCGCCAGCCAGCGACTATCTGACGCAGGAAGTGGAAAATGCGTTTAATCAGCTGGGTGTACCGGTACGTGAAGGCCGTGAAGTGGCGGTTGACGCCATTTTCGACTCCGTGTCGGTCGCGACCACCTATCGTGGCAAGCTGGCGGAGCAGGGGATTATCTTCTGCTCATTCGGCGAAGCCATTCAGGAACATCCTGAGCTGGTGAAGCAGTACCTCGGCACGGTGGTTCCGGCGAATGATAACTTCTTTGCTGCGCTGAACTCAGCGGTCGCCTCAGACGGCACCTTCGTCTACATCCCGAAAGGGGTGCGTTGCCCGATGGAGCTGTCGACCTATTTCCGTATTAACGCGGCGAAAACCGGTCAGTTCGAGCGCACCATCCTCATTGCCGATGAAGACAGCTACGTCAGCTACATTGAAGGCTGTTCCGCGCCAGTACGTGATACTTACCAGCTGCACGCGGCCGTGGTGGAAGTGATTATCCATAAAAATGCTGAAGTGAAATATTCGACCGTTCAGAACTGGTTCCCTGGCGGCGAAGGTGAGGGCGGTATCCTTAACTTCGTGACCAAGCGTGCGCTGTGTGAAGGTGACCACAGCAAAATGTCCTGGACGCAGTCTGAAACCGGTTCTGCTATCACCTGGAAGTATCCGAGCTGCATTCTGCGCGGGGACTACTCGGTAGGCGAATTCTATTCAGTGGCATTGACCAGTGGTCGTCAGCAGGCCGACACCGGCACCAAGATGATCCACATTGGTAAAAACACCAAATCGACCATTATCTCTAAAGGGATCTCGGCCGGTAAAAGTCAGAACACCTATCGCGGGCTGGTGAAGATCATGCCAACCGCCACCAATGCCCGTAACTTTACGCAGTGTGACTCGATGCTGATCGGTCCGGATTGCGGTGCGCATACTTTCCCGTATGTCGAAACCCGCAACAATACCGCCCAGCTGGAGCATGAAGCTACTACCTCACGTATCGGCGAAGATCAGATGTTCTACTGTCTGCAACGCGGTATCAGTGAAGAAGATGCGATCTCGATGATCGTGAACGGCTTCTGTAAAGACGTATTCTCGGAGTTGCCACTGGAATTTGCCGTGGAAGCCCAGAAATTGTTAGCCATCAGCCTTGAGCACAGTGTGGGCTGATGCCGTCACACGCCTTGCCGGAAGCAATGTGAAGGAATAAGAATGTTAAGCATTAAAGATTTGCAGGTCAGTGTTGAAGATAAAGCCATTCTGCGTGGCCTGAATCTCGAAATTAAACCAGGCGAAGTGCATGCCATCATGGGCCCGAACGGCTCAGGTAAAAGTACGCTGTCGGCTACGCTGGCAGGCCGCGAAGATTATGAAGTCACGGGCGGTTCGGTGACCTTTAAAGGCAAAGATTTGCTGGAACTGGCGCCTGAAGAGCGTGCCGGTGAAGGTATCTTTATGGCCTTCCAGTATCCGGTAGAGATTCCGGGCGTCAGCAACCAGTTTTTCCTGCAAACCTCGGTCAACGCGGTGCGCAAATATCGTCAGCAGGAAGAGCTGGATCGCTTCGATTTCCAGGACTTCATTGAAGAGAAAATTCAGCTGCTGAAGATGCCGGAAGATCTGCTGACCCGTTCAGTTAACGTCGGCTTCTCCGGTGGTGAGAAGAAGCGTAACGATATTCTGCAGATGGCAGCGCTGGAACCTGAGCTCTGCATCCTGGATGAGACCGACTCCGGTCTGGATATTGATGCCCTGAAAATTGTTGCGAATGGCGTGAACAGCCTGCGCGACGAGAAGCGCGCCTTTATCATCGTGACGCACTACCAGCGTATTCTGGACTACATCAAGCCAGACTTCGTTCATGTGCTGTATCAGGGCAAAATCGTGAAATCTGGCGACTTCTCGCTGGTGAAACAGCTGGAGGAGCAAGGTTATGGCTGGCTTACCGACGAAGAGTGATTCTGCGCTGCAACAGTGGCATCACCTGTTTGAATCACGCGGCGACGTACGTTCTCTGCAGGCTCAGCAGCACTGGCAGCAACTGATGCGCGTTGGCCTGCCAACACGCAAGCATGAAAACTGGAAGTACACGCCGCTGGACACGCTGTTGTCCCAGCAGTTTGTGCTGCCCGATGCGCCTCAGACCCTGAGTGCCGAACAGGTTGATGCGCTGGCACTGCCGCTGGATGCGATCCGTCTGGTGTATGTTGACGGTCAGTTTCAGCCTGAATTCAGCAGCCGTGATGTCGAACTGTTTGAGGTTCAGCACTGCGTGGCCGCAGAGCGTCGTCCGCTGCCCGCTGCGGTTCAGCCGGAAATTTTCCTGCATCTGACAGAAAGTCTGGCGGAAGAGGTCACGACCCTGCGTCTGGCACGCGGTAAATCCGCTGCGCGTCCGATCTACCTGCTGCATATCACCAGCGGCCAGCAGACGGGCATGAATACGGTTCACTATCGTCATCACCTGCAGCTTGAAGAGAGTGCAGAAGCGGAAGTCATTGAGCATTACGTTTCCCTGGATGAGCGCGCCCATTTCACTGGCACGCGCTTTACCTTTGCGGTCGGCGACAATGCGAAGCTGACCCACACTAAGCTGGCCTTTGAAAGCAGTGCCAGCTACCACTTCGCCCACAACGATCTGGTGATTGGTAACGATGGCCAGGTCAGCAGCACCAGCTTCCTGCTGGGTGCCGGCCTGTCGCGTCACAACACCAGTACGCAGCTGAACGGCGAAAATACCACGCTGGCGATTAACAGCCTGGTGCTGCCGGTGAAACAGGAAGTGGCGGACACCCGCACCTACCTGGAGCACAATAAAGGCCACTGTATGAGCCGCCAGATGCATAAAACCATCGTGCGTGATAAAGGCCGCGCGGTGTTTAATGGTCACATCAAAGTGGCTCAGCATGCGCTGAAAACTGACGGGCAGATGACCAACAACAACCTGTTGCTGGGCAAGCTTTCTGAAGTCGATACCAAACCGCAGCTGGAAATTTATGCGGATGACGTGAAATGCAGCCACGGTGCCACCATTGGTCGCATCGATGATGAGCAGATGTTCTACCTGCGTTCGCGCGGTATTGAACAGGATGCGGCGCAGACCATGATCATTCATGCATTTGCCGCAGAACTGACAGAAACGCTGGAAAACAGTGTGATGCGTCAGGCCGTGCTGCAGCGTATTGCTGAACGCTTTCCCGGAGGCGACGTATGATGAACTTCGATCTCGAACGCATCAGGGCTGATTTTCCTATCCTGAAGCGTGAGGTCAACGGTCATCCGCTGGCCTATCTTGACAGTGCAGCCAGCGCACAGCGTCCACTCTCGGTGATTAACGCCGAGAGTCATTTCTACCAGCATGGCTATGCGGCCGTGCATCGCGGCATTCATACGCTGAGCCAGCAGGCAACCAGCGACATGGAGAATGTGCGCGAACAGGCTGCCCGTTTCATCAATGCGCAGTCGCAGGAAGAGATCGTCTTTGTCAAAGGCACCACCGAAGGTATCAATCTGGTGGCGAACACCTGGGGTAGCAGTAACCTCCAGGCGGGCGACAACCTGATCATCACCGAGATGGAGCATCACGCCAATATCGTTCCCTGGCAAATGCTGGCACAGCGTACGGGTGCAGAAGTGCGCGTGCTGCCATTAAATGACAATGGTGAGCTGGCGCTGGAGCATCTGGCGGGTCTGATTGACAGCCGCACCCGGTTACTGGCCGTCACGCACGTTTCAAACGTACTCGGCACCGTTAACCCGGTTAAAGCGATTGTTGCCCAGGCCAAAGCTGCCGGCGTCCTCACGCTGGTGGATGGCGCACAGGCGGTGATGCATGACAAGGTCGACATGCAGGATATCGGCTGCGACTTCTATGTCTTCTCCAGCCATAAACTCTATGGCCCGAACGGCGTGGGTATTCTTTACGGCCGCAAAGCGCTGCTGGATGAGATGCCACCGTGGGAAGGCGGCGGTTCGATGATTGGTCAGGTCATGCTGCCCACCGGCACCACCTGGAACAGTGCGCCGTGGCGTTTTGAAGCGGGTACGCCGAATACCGGCGGTATCATCGGCTTTGGTGCGGCACTGGACTATGTACAGGCGCTGGGGCTGGACACCATTCATCAGCGTGAAACTGCACTGATGAACTACGCGCTCGATAAGCTGGGCACCGTACCCGATATTCAGATTTACGGCCCGCAGTCACGTGCCGGTGTGATTGCCTTTAATCTGGGCAAACATCACGCCTACGACGTCGGCAGCTTCCTGGATCAATATGGTATTGCGATTCGCACCGGACATCACTGTGCGATGCCGCTGATGCAGCACTACAATGTTCCGGCGATGTGCCGTGCCTCCTTCACCTTCTATAACAGTGAAGAGGAAGTGGATCGTCTGGCTGCCGGTCTGACGCGCATTCATCGTCTGCTGGGCGGCTGAACAGTTTTAACGGAGTGAGTGATGGCGACTTTGCCTGAAAAAGAGAAACTGGTTCGCAACTTTAATCGTTGCGCCAACTGGGAAGAGAAGTACCTCTACATTATCGAACTGGGTTCAAAGCTTCCGGAATCTTCTGAAACCTTACACCAGCCGGAAAACGTGATTTCGGGTTGTCAGAGTCAGGTGTGGATCAGAATGACCCCGCAGGAAGATGGTTCGATTGCGTTTGAAGGCGACAGCGATGCCGCTATCGTTAAAGGACTGATTGCTATCGTATTTAGTCTTTATCAGAACCTTCAGCCCGCCGACATTCTGGCGCTGGATGTGCGCCACTGGTTTGGCGAACTGGCCCTGATGCAGCACCTGACGCCCACCCGGTCGCAGGGGCTGGAGGCGATGATTCGGTCTATTCGCCATACCGCTCAGAACCTCAGCTAAGTTACACTCCACAGACGCCATCCGGCGTCTGTTTTTTATCTGACGAGAAAATTGCATGAAACCTGCTTTACGTTTAGCCGGTGCATTGCTGCTGACCTGTTTTGGGCTCTCTGCACCCGCGTTCGCCACCGAATATCCGCTGCCACCGCCTGACAGTCGCCTGATTGGCGAGAACGTCCTGACACAGGTTCCCGATGATAAACAACCCCTGGAATCGATCGCGTCCCGTTACCAGGTCGGCCTGCTGGGTCTGCTGGAGGCAAATCCCGGAACCGATCCCTGGCTGCCCAAAGCGGGCACCCAGCTGACGGTGCCGCTGCAGATGATCCTGCCCGATACGCCGCGCGAAGGGATTGTGGTGAATCTCGCCGAGCTTCGCCTCTACTACTATCCCAAAGGGGAAGATAAAGTCATCGTCTATCCCATCGGCATTGGCCAGCTGGGCGCAGCAACACCCGTCATGGTGACGCAAATCAGCCAGAAAATCCCGAATCCTACCTGGACGCCCACTCCGAACATCCGCAAGCGTTACGCCAAAGAGGGCATTACGCTACCCGGCGTGGTCCCGGCCGGACCGGATAACCCGATGGGACAGTTTGCCATGCGTCTGGCGCGCGGCACTGGCCAGTACCTGATCCACGGCACCAATGCGAAGTTTGGCATCGGCATGCGCGTCAGTTCAGGCTGCATCCGCCTGCGCTCAGAGGATATTGAAGCGCTGTTTAACGCGGCGCCAAAAGGCACGCGTGTTCAGATCATCAATCAGCCGGTGAAGTACGCCGTGGAGCCGGATGGGAAACGCTACGTGGAAGTACACCAGCCGCTATCCCATAGCGACAAAGACGATCCCCAGACCATGCCGATTGCGATCACCGGTGACCTGAAGAAGTTTATGAAAAGTGAGAAGAGTGATAGCGCGCTGATTAAAGCCAGCTTAACGCGCCGCTCAGGCATGCCTGTGCTGGTGAGCAGTGGAGAGCCGGTACAGAGTGACACCGTGCTGCCTGCGGGGCTGGAGAGTGCCTCTGCGAGCGCGGAGAATCCGTTTTCACAGACTGAAGGTAAAGCGGTTCAACCCTGAAGCAACACGTACCCGAAAGGGTGCTGAATTCAGGCAAAAAAAATGGCGCCATAAAGGCGCCATTTTTAAACCAGAACTCTTACTTACGGTAAGAGTGAGCCTGGTTGTCCAGACGCTGGTTAGCGCGAGCTGCGTCATCTTTAGCAGCCTGAACGTCTGAACGCACTGCGTTCACGTCGTTGCTCAGCTGGTCAACTTTAGCGTTCAAAGTCTGAACGTCTGAAGACAGCTGGTCGATTTTAGCGTTGCTTGAGCAACCAGCCAGCATAGTTGAAGCCAGAACTACCGCGCCCAGTACCAGTTTAGTACGATTCATTATTTATACCCTCTAGATTGAGTTAATCTCCATGTAGCGTTACAAGTATTACACAAAGCTTTTTAAGTTGAGAATAAATTTTTGATGAGAAGATGCTTAAATTTGATCGTTCGCTCAAAGAAGCAGCGGATCACAGAATATGATAAAAAAATTAAGGGAAAACAGAGAGATTTAATCGGATTAACCTTAATATTAAGAGTATTTGAATAGTTATTTTCGATTGGAATTTTCTGGTATTTGGTTTAAGTAGAAATAAAAAAAGCGCCTGACTCAGGCGCTTCAAAATAATGGCTTAAGAAAGTTTTACAGGACGTGAACGGAAGCGGTGTTGGTAGTTCCGCTTGGTACTAATGCACCGGACACCAGAACCACGACATCACCTTTCTGGCCATAGCCACTTTCCAGCGCCGCTTCTTTACCCAGACGATAGAAATCGTCGGTTGATGCGATCTCAGTCACCAGACGCGTCTCAATGCCTTTACTCAGGATCAGCTGACGTGCAGTGGTCGGATTGGTAGTCAGCGCCAGGATAGTTGCGTTCGGGAAATATTTACGTACAGATTTCGCCGACTTACCGCCTTCGGTAGCCACCACAATCAGTGGCGCTTCCAGCTTCTCAGCGGTCTCAACAGCACCACGGCAGACGGCTTCAGTGATACGCATTTTGCGGTTATCACTCTGGCTGTCGATGCGGGACTTCATCACACGATCGGTACGTTCGCAGATGGTCGCCATAATGGTGACTGACTCCAGCGGATAACGGCCTTTGGCGCTCTCACCTGACAGCATGACGGCATCAGTCCCATCAAGGATGGCGTTGGCGACGTCACCGGCTTCTGCGCGGGTAGGGCGCGGGTTCTTGATCATGGAATCAAGCATCTGGGTGGCTGTGATAACCACTTTGCGTGCTTTATTACATTTTTTGATCATCATCTTCTGCGCGAAGATCACTTCTTCAACCGGGATCTCAACGCCCAGGTCACCACGTGCAACCATGATGCCGTCTGACGCTTCGAGGATTTCGTCGAAGTTGTTCAGGCCTTCCTGGTTTTCAATTTTGGAGATGATCTGGATGTGTTCGCCACCGTTCTGTTTCAGGTGCTCACGAATTTCCAGCACGTCTGAACGTTTACGGATGAAAGAGGCAGCGACAAAGTCAACGCCCTGCTCACAACCAAAAATCAGATCGCGCTTATCTTTTTCAGCCAGAGCGGGCAGCTGGATAGAAACACCTGGCAGGTTGACGCCTTTGTTCTCACCCAGATCGCCATTGTTCAGGACTTTACACACCACGGTATTTTCAGTGACTTCGGTCACTTCCATGCCGATCAGGCCATCATCGACCAGCACTGTGTTGCCGATTTTCAGGTCAGCCGTGAAGCCTGGATAGGTAACTGCAACGCGTTCGCTGTTACCGATCACGCTCTGATCAGTCGTAAAGGTAAATGTCTGGCCAGCTTTCAACGCCGCATCGTTACCACCTTCCAGCTTCATCGTGCGGATTTCAGGGCCTTTGGTATCCAGCAGAATCGCGGCCTGACGACCGGTTTTTTGCATAACGGCACGCATATTGGTGATGCGCTGACCATGTTCGGCATAGTCGCCGTGCGAGAAGTTAAGACGCATGACATTCATGCCAGCTTCGAGGAGCTGAGTCAGCATCTCTTCGGATTCGGTTTTCGGGCCGATTGTACAAACGATTTTAGTCTTTTTCATGACGGATTTTCTGTAAGTTGTGATGGATGAATAAGGGCGGAATTCGATGGCAGCGCATCGAAGTGAAATTTCTGATTGAGACTGAAAAGGGCAGTACTGAGTAAGAATAGGTGACGAAGGCCAGGCGTGCAGGGAAGTTGTGCGGTTACGGTTGGTAACCACCACGCTGTTGTTGCGCAAATCATTTGAGTTATCGCAGTAAGCACGTGATCGCTGAAACCTTTCAAGTAAGCAACGCGGGACAGTATAGACGCTAAGTATGCGAAAACCAATCAAAAAGCAGAGGGGAGAAACGATGCAGATCAATAAAAGGAGGCGTTGCGCAAACTGAAGGAATTCTGAAAGTGGTGCGCTCTAATGGACTCGAACCATCGACCCCCACCATGTCAAGGTGGTGCTCTAACCAACTGAGCTAAGAGCGC
>NZ_JAUTYS010000014.1:0-134408 GCF_041982285.1 Pantoea sp. ANP04
ACTCAGAAGTGAAACGCCGTAGCGCCGATGGTAGTGTGGGGTCTCCCCATGCGAGAGTAGGGAACTGCCAGGCATTAAATAAGTGAAGAAGCCCCGCACGAGAGTGCGGGGCTTTTTTACGTCTGCATTATTTTGCGTCTGCGCTATGTCCCTTTAACACTATCCCCCTTTAAGCTGAAACATTTTCATTTTCCGCATGAAACCTCGACATCTCACAACGATCAGGCTAATGTTGGGCATCCAGATGTCTAAACGTTTATATGGTTACGAGAGGTGAGCAGGTTATGCCAATCAGGGTTCCCGACGAATTACCGGCAGTGAATTTTTTGCGTGACGAAAACGTCTTTGTCATGACGTCGTCGCGCGCCAGTGTTCAGGAGATCCGACCGCTTAAAGTGCTCATACTGAATCTGATGCCGAAAAAGATCGAAACAGAGAATCAGTTTCTGCGTCTGCTTTCCAACTCGCCCTTACAGATCGATATTCAGCTGCTGCGCATCGACAGCCGCGAGTCACGCAATACGCCCACTGAGCACCTCAACAACTTCTACTGCAATTTTGAAGATATCCAGCATGACAACTATGACGGCTTAATCGTGACAGGTGCGCCACTGGGGCTGGTCGATTTTAATGATGTTGCTTACTGGCCCCAGATTCAGCGCGTGCTGCACTGGGCAAATGAGCACGTCACCTCAACGCTGTTTGTCTGCTGGGCCGTGCAGGCGGCGCTTAATATTCTGTATGGCATTCCCAAGCAAACCCGACATAACAAACTGTCCGGCGTCTATGAGCATCAGATATTGCATCCTCATGCCTTACTGACCCGGGGTTTTGATGATAATTTCCTCGCACCACACTCTCGTTATGCTGATTTTCCTACTCAACTGATCTCGGATTACACCGATCTTGAGCTGTTTGCTGAATCGGAACAAACCGGTGCCTATCTGATGGCGAGTAAAGACAAACGCCTGGTATTTGTTACTGGCCATCCGGAGTATGACGCGCTGACGTTGTCTGGTGAGTATCATCGCGATTATGAAGCCGGGGTGAATCCGGAAGTCCCCTATAACTATTTCCCACAGGACAATCCGGCCCTGCCACCGCGCGCGACCTGGCGTAGCCACGGTAATCTGCTGTTCTCTAACTGGCTCAACTACTACGTTTACCAGATCACGCCATTCGATCTGCGTCGCATGAATCCAACGCTGGAGTAGTCCCGCCCGAAGATCAACTGAACCGTGTTAGCCGATGGCAACACGGTTTTTTTTCGCCTGAAAAACAGCAATGAAAGTCGTTCCTTTAATAAATAAAACTTTAAATCCATATAAAACATCAGGATAGGTGGGTCAATGTATAAAAATGGAAATAGTTTTTGATTTAGAAAAATAAATGCTTATGCTCTGATCCTGTAGCTCACAAAATAAACACCGTGTGGATCCGCTGCATTCGATCATTTGAATACAGGAGAACGCCAGCATGACAGACTCAGTGATCAGCCCTGCGCTGAATTTCAGCCAGCCCTTTAGCCATGCCGAACAACAGCTGTTAACGCCCGAAGCGGTTTCTTTTCTGGAAGCGCTGGTCGCACGCTTTACATCGCAACGCAACGAGCTGTTGTTGGCACGCCAGCAGCGTCAGCAACGCTATGACCAGGGCTATCTGCCAGACTTCAATATGGAAACTGCTTCCATAAGAGAGAGTGAGTGGCGTATTCAATCCATTCCGGCCGACTTAGAAGATCGTCGGGTTGAGATCACCGGCCCACCGGATCGAAAAATGGTCATTAATGCCCTGAACTCAAACGTAAAAGTCTTTATGGCCGACTTTGAGGATTCGCTGTCACCGGAGTGGTCAAAGCTGATGGAAGGGCAGCTCACACTGCGCGAGGCGGTGCAGGGCACGCTGAGTTACACCAGCGACAAAGGCAAAATTTATCAGCTCGGCGCAAACCCAGCGGTGCTGATGTGCCGGGTTCGCGGTCTGCATCTGTCAGAAAAACATGTCAGCTGGCAGGGTGAGGCGATTCCGGGCGGGCTGTTTGATTTCGCGCTCTATTTCTTCCACAACGTCCGGCCTTTACTGGCCAAAGGCAGCGGGCCTTACTTCTATCTGCCGAAAACAGAGAGCTGGCAGGAGATCGCCTGGTGGCGTGAGATCTTCAGTTTCAGCGAGGATCAGTTCGATCTGACGCGCGGTACGATCAAGGCTACCGTACTGATTGAAACGTTACCCGCCGTGTTTCAGATGGATGAGATCCTGTGGAATCTGCGCGATCACATTGTGGGCCTCAACTGCGGCCGCTGGGATTACATCTTCAGCTACATCAAAACCCTGAAACAGCATGCGGATCGCGTTCTGCCGGATCGCCAGTCAGTCACCATGTCGCAGCCGTTTCTGGATGCTTACTCACGTCTGCTGATTAAAACCTGTCATCGTCGGGGAGCCTTCGCGATGGGGGGAATGTCAGCCCTGATTCCTGCTAAAGACCCAACACGTAATGCCTGGGTACTGCAGCGCGTGACGGAAGATAAACAGCGTGAGGCGGGCAACGGGCATGACGGTACCTGGATTGCGCATCCGGGCCTGGCAGACACCGCTATGGCGGTCTTCAATGCCGTGCTGGGCGACCAACCCAACCAGTTGCATGTTATGCGGGAAGAGGATGCCCCGATCACGGCGGAGCAGTTACTTGCGCCCTGTCAGGGTGAGCGCACCGAAGCGGGGATGCGCGCCAATATCCGCGTCGCGCTGCAATACCTTGAAGCCTGGATCAGCGGTAACGGCTGTGTGCCGATTGACGGGCTGATGGAGGATGCCGCCACCGCTGAGATTGCACGCACCTCAATCTGGCAATGGATTCGTCATCAGCAAATCCTGAACAACGGCCAGCAGGTTACGGCCGAACTGTTTCTGCGCTGGCTGAACGAAGAGCTGCACCTGCTGCAAAACGCGCTGGGCGAAGCCCGGTTCAGCGCCGGTCGCTATGACGACGCGGCACAACTGATGGCGCAGATCACCACCGAACGCGAACTGGTTTCCTTTCTTACCCTGCCAGGCTACCGCCTGATCCCCTGAACAGAGGAGCTATTGCCATGACACGTACTCAACAGATCGATCAACTGGAACAACTCTGGCAGACCGCACGCTGGGAGGGCATTATCCGCCCTTACAGCGCAGCAGAGGTGGTTAATCTGCGCGGCTCGGTTCTGCCTGCCTGTACGCTGGCAGAGCGCGGTGCCGAAAAGTTATGGGCGCTGCTGAACGGCGAGGCGAAGAAAGGTTACATCAACAGCCTGGGTGCGCTCAGTGGCGGGCAGGCACTGCAACAGGCCAAAGCGGGCATTGAAGCGATCTATCTCTCTGGCTGGCAGGTGGCTGCGGATGCCAATGTGGCAGGACAGATGTATCCCGATCAGTCGCTCTACCCGGTGAACTCCGTACCGGAAGTGGTGACCCGCATTAACCAGACGTTTCAGCGTGCCGATCAGATTCAGTGGTCCAGCGGCATTGAAGAGGGCGACAGCCGGCATACTGATTTCTTCCTGCCGATTGTTGCCGATGCTGAAGCCGGTTTTGGCGGCGTGCTCAATGCCTATGAGCTGATGAAGGCGATGATTCAGGCGGGGGCGGCGGCGGTCCACTTCGAAGACCAGCTGGCGGCGGTTAAAAAATGCGGTCACATGGGTGGCAAAGTGCTGGTACCGACCCAGGAAGCGATTCAGAAACTGGTAGCGGCACGACTGGCGGCCGATGTAATGGGTGTGCCAACCGTGCTGCTGGCTCGCACCGACGCCGACGCCGCTGACCTGATTACCTCAGACTGCGATGAATACGATCGTCCCTTTATCCGGGGCGACAGGACGGCAGAAGGCTTCTTCCGCACTCATGCCGGTATTGAACAGGCGATCAGTCGCGGACTGGCCTATGCACCTTATGCTGACATCCTTTGGTGTGAAACCTCAACACCGGATCTGGCGATGGCGCAGCGTTTTGCCGACGCTATTCATGCGCGTTTCCCCGGCAAGCTACTGGCCTACAACTGCTCGCCCTCGTTTAACTGGAAAAAGAACCTCGATGACCGCACTATCGCGCAATTTCAGCAGGCGCTCAGCGACATGGGGTATCGCTTCCAGTTCATCACGCTGGCAGGCATCCACAGCATGTGGTTCAACATGTTCGATCTGGCCCATGCCTATGCGCAGGGTGAAGGGATGCGCCACTATGTGGAAAAGGTTCAGCAGCCTGAGTTCGCGGCCCGCGATCGCGGTTATAGCTTCTCGTCACATCAGCAGGAAGTGGGCACCGGCTATTTCGATCAGGTGACCAACATCATTCAGGGCGGTAAATCCTCGGTCACCGCGCTCACCGGCTCGACCGAAGAGCACCAGTTCTGACGCTTTTTCTCTGATGGGTTCCCCGCCCGCACCATGCGGGCGGGCATTGACCGGAGCTGACTATGCCGCCACGCGAATCGCTGATTGCACACACTATCCTGCAGGGATTTGATGCTCAGTATGGACGCTTTCTGGATATTACTGCCGGCGCGCAGCAGCGCTTTGAGCAGGCAGAATGGCAGGCAGTGCAGCATGCCATGAAGGCTCGCATTCATCTCTATGATCATCACGTCAGCCTGGTTGCCGATCAACTGCGCGTGCTGAACGGTGCGGCAAGCTGGGATGCGATGTTCTGGCTGAGGGTTAAAGATCACTATCAAAGCCTGCTACCTGGCTATCCGCGGCACGAAATTGCCGAAAGCTTCTTTAATTCCGTCTATTGCCGGCTACACGGACATGCCGACCTGCAACCTGAACGGCTGTTTATCTTCAGCTCTCAGTCCCTGACCGCGCCGGTCACACCTCTGCGCCCCTTATCACGGCGTTACCAGCCGGAGCGGGGCTGGCGGGCATTGGTAGATCAGATACTGGAGGATCTACCGCTGACGCTACCGTGGCAGCACCGCGCGCGCGATGTGGGCTGGATTGTCCGCCACCTGGAGTCGCATTTTCCCCGGCTGAGCGAGGGCTGGCTCGAGGTCAACAGTGAACTCTTTTATCGCAATAAAACGGCCTGGCTGGTGGCGCGTCTGCATCTGCCAGCGGGTATCTTTCCCTGTCTGCTGCCGATCCAGCGGACGGAAACCGGCGAACTGTGGATCGACACCTGTCTGACGGATGTAAATGACGCCAGCATTGTCTTTGGTTTTGCCCGCGCCTATTTCATGGTGTATGCCCCGGTACCTGCGGCACTGGTCGCCTGGCTGCAACCCATTCTGCCCGCCAAAACACTGGCCGAACGCTATATGGCGATTGGCTGCCAGAAGCACGGTAAAACAGAAAGCTATCGCGAATATCTTCAGGCGCTGGCAGAGAGTGAAACGGCCTTTGAGATCGCGCCTGGCGTGCGCGGCATGGTGATGCTGGTCTTCACGCTGCCGGGCTTTGACTGGGTATTCAAGGTCATCAGGGATCGCTTCGCACCACAAAAAGAGGTGACGGAAGCACAGGTCCGCGCCTGTTATCAGCAGGTCAAAGAGCACGACCGTGTGGGGCGCATGGCAGATACCCAGGAGTTTGAACAGTTTGCACTGCCGCTGGCGCGCATCTCATCGGCGCTGCTGGCGGAACTCCACGCCTGTGTGGCAGAGAAGCTGTATATCGAAGGCGATCGCCTGATTATTCGTCATCTGTGGCTGGAGCGCCGTATGCAGCCGCTGAATCTCTATCTTGCCCAGGCCAGGCCAGCCGAGCGACGTCATGCCATTGAAGAGTATGGCAATGCCATTCGACAACTGGCGGCAGCCAATATCTTTCCCGGCGATATGCTGTTTAAAAACTTCGGCATAACCCGTCATGGGCGGGTGATATTTTACGATTACGATGAGATCCGCCCGATGCAGGAGCTGAACTTCCGGGAGGTGCCCGCGGCACGCTATGAGGAAGATGAACTCAGTGCCGAGCCGTGGTACAGCGTGGGGCCAGACGATGTCTTTCCCGAAACCTTCCGCTATGCGTTATGCAGCGAAACCGCGACCGGCGCTTTGCTGCTGGAACTGCATCCGGAAATATTCGACGCCAGCTGGTGGCGCGCACAGCAGCAGCGCATCGCGCAGGGCCACGTCGAAGAGGTGATCGCCTGGCGGCAGACGCAGCGTTTCAGCGTCTGCTATACGCCAGAGAGGGTTAGCGACCGCTGTACGCCAGCGTAACCTGACGCGCTTCGCGGATGACCAGCGCACCTAATTCCGTGATCCTGTCGTCTGTCATGCGGGCGATAGGGCCGGAGATTGAGAGGGCAGCAAACGCCTCGCCATGTTCATCATAGATGGGTGCAGCGACACAGCGCAGTCCGAGTGCATGCTCTTCATCATCCAGCGAAAAGCCCGCTTTACGCACCTGTGCCAGATTCTCTTTCAGACTCTGTGGCGACATCAGGGTTTTTGGCGTGTAGTAGTGCAATCCTTTCTGATGCAGCAGGGCAGTAATCTGTTCTTCACCCAGATGGGCCAGAAAGGCTTTGCCTGCACCTGACGCATGCATCGGCAGCTTGCCGCCAATCGGTGCTGACATCCGCATCAGCTGGGTGCACTGCACCTGATCAATGATCACCGCCTGATAGTCACTGAGGTCCAGCACCGCCAGATTCACTGTTTCACCGGACTGCTCCATCAGGCTCCGCAACACCGGATGAACCAGCGCCAGCAGATTACGGCTTTGCAGGAAACTGCTGCCAACCACAAAGGCGTGTGCGCCAATCGTCCATAGCCCGAGATCGCCCACCTGGCGGACAAAGCCCTGCTGCTGCATGGTGCTGAGCAGGCGATGCGTGGTGGAGTTAGGCAAACCCGCCTGCTGCGCCAGCTCGGTCAGCGCCACGCTGCCATGTGAATCTGCAATCAGCTCCAGCAGCGTCAGGCCGCGTGTCAGCGATTGAACCTGACCGCCCGCGGGTGCGGCGACAGGGGTGCCGCGGGGTTTCTTACCGCGCTTAACAGGAACGGGCGTGGCCATTGTTGTCTCTCCTTTTGCATTGTGGAAATCATTTTCGTTTTAATCGCGCGGTTTGCAAACGCTGGTTTTCTGGTCAGACCTGTGAGGCGATGATCTGAAAATCTCTCAGGTGAGGTTACTTTGTCGCCAGACAGGGTTGTGCCAGAATGGAAAACAGGGTTTTCCGCCAGCAGACTGACGTGAATGGGGCAACAGTGAGCAATAAAATCGACGCGCTACATCAGCAGCTCGCACAACGCATTATGGTGTTGGATGGTGGCATGGGCACCATGATCCAGAGTTACCGGCTGGAGGAAGAGGATTATCGCGGCAGCCGTTTTGCTGACTGGCCCTGCGATCTCAAAGGCAACAACGATCTGCTGGTGCTGAGTAAACCGGACGTGATCCGCGAGATCCACGACGCTTATCTGGCTGCAGGTGCAGATATCCTCGAAACCAATACCTTTAACGCCACGTCGATTGCGATGGCGGACTACCAGATGGAAAGTCTGTCGGCGGAGATCAATTATGAAGCGGCCCGGCTGGCACGAGCCTGCGCAGATGCGTTGACGGCGAAAACACCGGACCGCCCGCGTTATGTCGCGGGGGTACTCGGCCCGACCAACCGCACCTGCTCGATCTCACCCGACGTCAACGATCCGGCTTACCGAAACGTCACCTTTAATCAGCTGGTAGAGGCATACCGCGAATCAACCCGTGCGCTGGTGGAGGGCGGTTCCGACATCATTATGATCGAAACGGTGTTCGATACGCTGAATGCCAAAGCCGCCATCTATGCAGTGCAGACCGAGATGGAAGCGCTGGGTGTCACGCTGCCGCTGATGATCTCCGGCACCATCACCGATGCGTCAGGCCGGACGCTCTCCGGCCAGACCACGGAAGCCTTTTACAACTCGCTGCGCCATGCCGAACCGCTCTCTTTTGGCCTGAACTGCGCGCTGGGACCGGATGAACTGCGTCAGTATGTGGCGGAGCTGTCACGCATTGCTGAAGGCTACGTGACTGCCCATCCTAACGCCGGTCTGCCCAACGCGTTCGGCGAATACGATCTTGATGCAGAGTTGATGGCGCAGCAGATTGGTGAATGGGCGACCTCGGGTTTCCTGAATATTATTGGCGGCTGCTGTGGTACGACGCCGAAGCATATCGCTGCCATGGTCGCGGCGGTTGAAGGTGTTGCGCCGCGTCCATTGCCGACGATTCCAGTGGCCTGTCGTCTCTCGGGTCTTGAGCCGCTGAACATCACCGCAGAGTCACTGTTTGTTAACGTTGGTGAGCGCACCAACGTCACTGGCTCCGCAAAATTTAAGCGGCTGATCAAAGAAGAGAAGTACAACGAAGCGCTTGAAGTGGCGCTGCAGCAGGTGCAGAGCGGCGCACAGATCATCGACATCAACATGGATGAAGGGATGCTCGATGCTGAAGCAGCGATGGTGCGCTTCCTGAATCTGATTGCAGGCGAGCCCGATATTGCCCGCGTGCCGATCATGATCGACTCCTCCAAATGGGAGGTCATTGAGAAAGGGCTGCAGTGCATTCAGGGCAAAGGGATCGTGAACTCGATTTCGATGAAAGAGGGTGAAGCCGCCTTTATCCACCATGCGCGGCAGGTCCGGCGTTATGGGGCGGCGATGGTGGTCATGGCGTTTGACGAAGTGGGCCAGGCGGATACGCGTGCCCGTAAAATTGAGATCTGCCGCCGTGCTTACCACATCCTCACCGAGCAGGTCGGTTTCCCGCCGGAAGATATTATCTTCGATCCCAACATTTTTGCAGTCGCCACCGGCATTGACGAACACAACAACTACGCCATAGATTTCATCGGTGCCTGTGAAGATATCAAGCGTGAACTGCCCCATGCCATGATCTCCGGCGGCGTCTCCAACGTATCGTTTTCATTCCGGGGCAACGATCCGGTTCGTGAAGCAATACACGCGGTGTTCCTCTACTACGCCATCCGAAACGGCATGGATATGGGCATCGTTAACGCAGGTCAGCTGGCCATCTATGACGATCTGCCGACAGAACTGCGCGAGGCGGTAGAAGATGTGATCCTTAACCGCCGGGATGATGGCACCGAGCGGCTGCTGGCGCTGGCGGAGAAATACCGTGGCGGCAAAAGCGATGGTGCGCAGGAAAAGCAGCTCGCCGAGTGGCGAAGCTGGGACGTGGTGAAACGACTGGAGTATTCGCTGGTTAAGGGGATCACGGAGTTTATCGAGCAGGATACCGAAGAGGCGCGCCAGCAGGTGCCGCGTCCGATAGAAGTGATTGAAGGTCCGCTGATGTCCGGCATGAACGTGGTCGGTGACCTGTTCGGCGAAGGCAAAATGTTCCTGCCGCAGGTGGTGAAATCGGCACGCGTAATGAAGCAGGCGGTGGCTTATCTGGAGCCTTTTATCGAAGCCAGCAAAGAGGCGGGGCGCAGCAACGGTAAAATCGTGCTGGCCACCGTTAAAGGTGACGTACATGACATCGGCAAAAACATTGTCGGCGTGGTGCTGCAGTGTAATAACTACGAAATTGTCGACCTTGGCGTGATGGTGCCGGGCGAAAAAATCCTTAAAACGGCGCGCGAAGTGAATGCGGACATCATTGGCTTATCCGGTCTGATTACGCCGTCGCTGGATGAGATGGTCAATATGGCGAAAGAGATGGAGCGTCAGGGGTTTACCTTACCGCTGCTGATTGGCGGCGCGACCACCTCAAAGGCACATACTGCCGTCAAAATTGAGCAGCACTACAGCGGCCCGACGGTCTACGTGCAGAACGCCTCACGCACTGTTGGCGTCGTTTCATCACTGCTCTCCGCCACCTTAAAAGACGATTTCGTTGCCCGAACGCGCAAAGAGTACGAAACCGTACGCATCCAGCATGCGCGCAAAAAGCCGCGCACGCCGCCGGTCTCGCTGCAGACGGCGCGCGATAACGCCACGTCGATTGACTGGGAAAGCTACTCGCCGCCGGTGCCACACCGTCTCGGTGTCAGCCAGGTGGAGGCCAGCATTGCCACGCTGCGCCACTACATCGACTGGACGCCATTCTTTATGACCTGGTCGCTGGCGGGCAAATATCCCCGCATTCTTGAAGATGAGGTGGTCGGTGAAGAGGCGCAGCGTCTGTTCGCCGATGCCAATGCGATGCTCGACAGATTAAGTGATCAGTCACTGCTGAAACCGCGTGGTGTGGTCGGTATTTTCCCGGCTAACCGGGTCGGCGATGATATTCATCTCTACAGTGATGAGCGGCGCGATGAAGTGTTGTGTGTGAGTCATCACTTACGTCAACAGACCGAGAAAACCGACTTCGCCAACTACTGCCTGGCGGATTTTGTCGCGCCGAAAACCTCCGGAAAAGCGGATTATCTTGGCGCGTTCGCGGTGACAGGCGGACTGGAAGAGGATGCGCTGGCGGAGGCCTATGATCGTCAGCACGACGACTACAACAAGATCATGGTGAAAGCGCTTGCTGACCGTCTGGCGGAAGCCTTCGCCGAATACCTGCACGAGCGGGTGCGTAAGGTGATCTGGGGCTTTGCGCCCAACGAGAATCTCAGCAACGAAGAGCTGATTCGCGAAAATTATCAGGGGATACGTCCGGCGCCAGGCTATCCGGCCTGCCCGGAGCATACCGAAAAAGCCGCTATCTGGCGTCTGCTGGCAGTGGAAGCGCAGACCGGCATGAAACTCACCGAATCTTATGCGATGTGGCCGGGTGCGGCGGTGTCTGGCTGGTATTTCAGCCATCCTGACAGCCGCTATTTTGCCGTGGCGCAGATTCAGCGTGATCAGGTGGAAGATTATGCGGCACGCAAAGGGATGTCGGTTACGGAGGTGGAGCGCTGGCTGGCGCCGAATCTCGGCTACGATGCGGACTAAATAAAAAAAGCGGCCCGAGGTGGTTGATAAAGCCTGGTCCGCACTGCTGTGATACCGGAGCGGCGCAGGAAAGACGGTCAGATCGGAAAGGCGCTAAAGCCAGTCTTTGGCCGCTCGGCCCGCGCAATTACGCACCTCATTCCTGAGGTGCGCCCGTAAACGGACCAACGCGTTGCGTTGTTCAAAAACGCTCATGGCGTTTTTTGCGTCTTTACGCAGGGCGTTTGCTCCCTGAGCCTGCTTCTGTAAACAGCGTTGAGCGGCCCGAAGGCCGCCTCTGCTTAGTTGAAGCGCGCGTCGCGATCCGACGTCAGATCATACAGCTGGTACTTACGGCCCAGCATCTGACCACCATCACGCGTCAGCGGCACCCAGTTCACCTGCGCGCGACCACGCGTTGGTGTCACGGTGAACAGATCCATCGGGATGGAGATATAGAAGCCTTTGGTGAAGTCGCCTTCGCCATACTCTTCAGACGACACATTAGTTTTGGTAGCATAAACACCGACCATCACGCCGCTGTCGAAGCGCTTCGACACATCAACCGTCACGCCTTTATCTTTCGCCAGATACTGACCGACGCTGGTTTTCACCAGTACATCCTGCATGAACCATGGACGCCAGTAGCCCGTCAGGTTGCCGGTTGCCGCTTTATAGCGGTTAAACTGCATCATATTGTCCCAGTCACGCTGACGAACGTAGTTGGCATCGACGCCCACCGCCCAGTTCGCATCGACCGGACGATAAAGCACCTCGCCACCCACGCCGCCGTACATTGTCTCCAGATAGCCGCCGTAGACCTGACCATAGAAGCCATTACCGAGCTGGCCCATATAGTTCGCCTGCAGATCGTTGACGTAGACATTGTTCTCAACGTAGTCGCGGATATGGGTACGCACGCGCGGCAGGGAAGAGTCCGCCGGTGCGCCGTTGTAGTTGAACTTGTCATAGTTGTTGGCGAGGTTACCAAACAGACTGCCGCCCACCAGCAGGTGGTCCGTCAGCCAGTAATCCGCGCTGGCCATCACGCCGACCTGATACATATAGAAGCTTTCCGGGCCGCCCACCGACTGATTCAGCACCGGCGACAGGCTGTAGTTCAGGCGATCTTTACGGATAAACATCCCCTGCTCAGTGGTACCCGGATCGACCGGTTCTTTGCGTGTCTGTTGCAGCGGCTTCTCATGGCCCAGCGGATAGCCTTCCAGATCGTTACGCAGGCTGGCGACTTTCGTCTCCGTGGTTACCTGCGGCATGTTAAAGCGCGACTCGGTGACATTGATCGTGTCGATGCCGTCAGGCAGGTGGTTGATGATAATGCGGTTAGCGCGATCCACCCCTTCACGGGTATCGCGATACTTCGTCTGCTCGCCTGACACATAGAGCGTATGGCCCTGAGTCTGAATACGCGGACCGTCGAGACCGGCGTTGTATTTCAGATCGGTCAGCTGAGAACCCACCACCGTCGTCTCCAGCAGTTTTGGCTGCGGCTGCGGATTGTAGGCCGGCTTCTCGCTGTCGATGTGCGCCTGGCGCAGATCGTTGAAGTTGGTTCGGATGGTGACACCAAACATAAAGGTATTGCCGCGTTCGTAGCTGGTGTTGATGTCGGCCCAGTCGGTCACACGATAGATTGCCCCGACGTTGAGCTTGCTGCGCTGATCAAGGCGGCCAGCAAAGTCATTCTGGTAGTCGTTGCCTTCATATTCCATCTTAAGGCGCAGCGGCTGCCAGGGCGTCTGATACTCCACGCCGCCAAACAGCGCCGTCGGACCATGGAACATCTGCGAGCCATTGATCGAACCCGCTTCGCCCACTTTCGGACGCTGACAATAGCTGTCGCTGTATGAGCAGAAGGGGTTTTTCAGCGTGCCGCTGTTGCCGAGGTAGCCCCAGCCGACACCCAGCGTAAAGTCGAACGGTCCCCAGGCTTTGGTTCCCACCAAGTATTCGCTGTCGAACAGGCCAGTACCGCCGAGATCGCGGGTTCCCACCGCCACCTCTGGCAGCCAGAAACCTTCCTGCCACAGGCGCAGTTTCAAATCGAAGGCTTTATCTTTGTAGCTCTGTGTGCCGCTGAATTCTGATACCGCACTGTATTGACGGGTCCGCACGTCGGTATAACGCACCGTAGTTTCCAGCCAGGGGAAGAGCTGCAGTGAGGCAGAGTAGTAACGATACTGATCGTTGTCGCGGGCGTTGAGGCTGAATTCACCCTCTCTGGACATGCGCGCCGTCGGCACCTGCATCAGGCCAACACCACCGAAATCGGATTGTGAAGGACCCACCGGCGCGGGGAAAGTGTCAGCCTGCGCCTGACAGGCTGCCGCCACGGAAACAGCCAACAGGCTGAAGAGATAACGTTTTTTCATCAGTCTGGTATCCGGTGAGTCAGTACGGAAAGGATGCGATCGTTCAGGTCTTCATCACTGCCTGGCAGGCTCCATGACGAAAAGCCCAGCCAGATAACACTGCCTGGCTCCACTTCCGCATGGCGGCGATTCCAGTAAGCAACCGGCACCTGCTGTGTGGCGCCTGAAGGGGCAATCACCGTGACAAAATTGCGTTCTGCCCCGGAGAGTGCGTCATGACCATCCAGATAGTCGCGTACTGATTTACCCGGCTGCCAGCTCACCTTGCCTGCGCCGCTCAGTGCGCCGAGCAGCAGCACTGAATCGGTGGGCGCCTGCAAATAGAGGTCATAGCTGCCTTCCAGCCGACGGTTGTCCGCCGGATGCAGACGAATCCAGTCCGGGTCAAGCGAAGTAAACTGGCGACCTGTCACTTTGATGGCGCTCAGCTGGCGAATCACCTCATCAATGGCCACCGCCCGATCGCCGCTGCTGTCGGCACGCCAGGCCCGTAACGCGCCCAGCGTCTGTTGATATTGCTGCCGGGCGACTGCGGTTGCGCCGCGCTCGGCAATAAAGGTACCGCGCCAGTCCGTGTTGACCTGCAGTGGAGGCAGGGTCACCAGCTGTGAGAGATCAGTGATCTGGCTCAGCTCAGCCTGACCGCCATTGTGCGGTGTATGGACAGTAACCTGCGCAGCAGCCTGCGCCCCTGCGACGCTGAACAGGCTCAGCCCGGCCAGCAAAATAGTGATTTTTTTCATGATTTCGCCGGCTTCAGAATAGTGATATCAACAGGGAAGGCATCGGCCGCCAGCATCTGATGAGCCTGCACCACATCGCCGCTGCTGTTATCGATCCAGAAGGTGTTTTCCCACTCGCGGTTACTGCTGTCGATGCTCACCTGCTCATGCCAGACACGACACGGGATGCGGTTGCCTGCAACCGTCAGCACCTCGTCGGTGCCGCGCTGGAAGGTTGAACGCACGGTCGCGCCGCGAACCTTACCCTGCTCGGTCCACTGCACGATGCGGGTCCAGCCAGCGCCGTTGCTGATATGCAGACTGTCAGCGAGCGGATCCTGTTGCAGATTGCTGACGCTCAGCAGGTTATCGGGTAAGCCCAGAGTTTTAACCAGACGGCCATGCTGTGTTACCAGCATCGCCTGATCCTGAGTGACCCATTTCTGCTGTCCCTGCTCGCTGTAGCCCAGCACCACAAAAATGCGCGGACCGTCATTCAGACGAGCGTAGAGACTGGCATAGGGGAGATTGTTGACCTGTTGATCGGTAACGGTGACGTCATCCGGACCGTTAACCGCGAGCAGCAAAGTCTGTTCAAGACCTTTTTGCGTTTGTGTACAGGCCTGCAGCAGCAGGCAAGCGAGCAGCAGAGGAAGTTGGCGCACTGTGTGTCCCTGATAAGTCATGCCAAAGTAAAAATAACCACACAGGCGTGTGGTTATGTTTAAAGGTGCTCTGCCCGTCCCGTCTGGCTGCAAAGCGGCAGACAATGTGGCTCCGCTGAAATCCTCACCGTAGTCAGTTTTTCAGCCTCGCCGGTTTGTTACCGTTCAGTAATCAGACGCGTTTCGGGCATCCATCAACGAGTGGTGCTCGTCGTGGTTGTGGTTGTTGTACCGGTATTTGCACCGTCACCACCGCCAGAAGCGGCAATGCCGAGCCCGACCAACGCACCAAGTGCGCCGATACCGACAGCGGTAGAAGCACCAGCAGAGATTGCTCCCGCCTGCGCGCCTGCTGCCGTACCTGCTTCACCTGCTTCCTGCGGCGCAGCAAATGCGCTTGAGGAGGCGGCAACGAGGATCAAGGCTGCACCGGCAACCATAGTTTTTTTCATAACAACGTTTCCTGCATTGAGTGAATGAAGGATCTCTGACCAGCGACAATGGCTATGCAGACAGGCTGCGACCAGTGCGACGGACAGTCCCATTGCGGGCGCGTTCATTATAGGGCAACAAAATATCAGAGTTCAGTGCTATAAAAACCAGGTCAAATGGCGGGATGATTGCGTGATTTAATCAGTAATATTGGGGATAACTGCTTTTTATATCGGAGTATTTCCGGTTGATACCCTATATTTCGCTGCTGCTAAGGGGAATGCAAAGCGTAATGTTCTTTTTTATTTATAAATGGTACGGAATAAGAATAATCAGAATTTACTCAGAAGGTCTTAAATTAAATATGGCTATGAATCAATAGTTAACCTCGTAAAGTCGCTATTATCAGATCCACTTTATACTGGATTAAACGCTGTTCCGGAGCGTGATGTTCAGAATTATCCTGGGGTATTTTAAGACTTTTCCCGTGCTGGCAGGCATCTCTGTCCTGATGAATTACCCAATAAGATGTTAAAACAGACAAAAAAAGGGCGACAAGGTTGCCGCCCGGTAAAATTAATGCCGATTAACGCCAGGATTTATAACGATTAATTAAGGCATTGGTGGAACTGTCGTGAGTGGTAATTTCATCCTCATTTTCCAGTTCCGGCAGAATACGGTTTGCCAGCTGCTTACCTAATTCCACACCCCACTGATCGAAAGTGTAGATATTCAGGATGGCGCCCTGAGTGAAGATTTTGTGCTCATACAGGGCAATCAGCGCACCCAGGCTGTATGGGGTGATCTCACGCAGCAGGATGGAGTTAGTCGGGCGATTCCCTTCAAACACTTTGAACGGCACGATATGGGCCACTGACTCTGCAGATTTACCGGCATCGGTAAACTCTTTCTCGACAACGTCGCGTGATTTACCAAACGCCAGCGCTTCGGTCTGGGCAAAGAAGTTAGAGAGCAGCTTCGGATGGTGATCTGTCAGCGCGTTATGGGTAATAGCCGGCGCAATAAAGTCACACGGAACCAGCTTGGTGCCCTGATGGATCAGCTGATAAAACGCGTGCTGACCGTTAGTGCCAGGTTCACCCCAGATGATGGGGCCAGTCTGGTAGTCCACCGGATGACCGGCGCGATCCACATACTTGCCGTTTGACTCCATATTTCCCTGCTGGAAATAGGCGGCAAAGCGGTGCATGTACTGGTCATAAGGCAGAATCGCTTCGGTTTCAGCACCAAAGAAATTGTTGTACCAGATGCCAATCAGCGCCAGCAGCACCGGCAGGTTCTGCTCAGCCGGGGTCGTTGCGAAATGCTGGTCCATGGCATGTGCGCCGCTCAGCAGCTGCTCGAAGTTTTCGAAGCCAATTGAGAGAATGATCGACAGACCGATGGCTGACCACAGTGAATAGCGGCCGCCAACCCAGTCCCAGAATTCAAACATGTTGTTCGTGTCGATACCGAATTCACCCACCGCTTTGGCATTGGTCGACAGCGCAGCAAAGTGTTTCGCTACGTGCTGCTGATCGCCAGCAGTTTTCAGGAACCAGTCGCGCGCACTGTGGGCGTTGGTCATAGTTTCCTGAGTCGTGAAGGTCTTGGAGGCAACCAGGAACAGGGTGGTTTCCGGGCTGAGGTCTTTCAGCGTTTCGGCGATATGGGTGCCGTCAACGTTGGAGACAAAATGCATGTTCAGATGGTTTTTATACGGGCGCAGCGCCTCTGTCACCATAAACGGGCCGAGGTCGGAGCCGCCGATGCCGATATTGACCACGTCAGTGATCGCTTTACCGGTATAGCCTTTCCATTCGCCGCTGATGATGCGCTCTGAGAAGCCTTTCATCTTGTCCAGCACCGCGTTGACGTCTGGCATCACATCTTTGCCATCCACCAGAATCGGCGTGTTGCTCCGGTTGCGCAGTGCGACATGCAACACCGCACGATCTTCAGTGCGGTTAATCTTCTCACCCGAGAACATAGACTTGATGGCACCGCTGAGATCGGTCTCTTTGGCCAGCGCCTGGAGCTTATCGAGCGTTTCCTGGGTGATGCGGTTTTTGGAGAAATCCACCAGCATCTGATCATCAAAGGTGGCAGAGAATTTGGCAAAACGATCGGCATCCTGGGCGAACAGATCGGCAATTTCTACCGATTTCATCTGCTCAAAATGCTGTTGCAGCGCTTTCCAGGCTGCGGTTTGTGTCGGATTGATATTTTTCATGGCAACACTCTTGTTGATATTAAGAACCGTCATTCCATCGGAGGCACATCATGCCCGTTTAGCGTTTCAGTATGACCACAGTTGTAACTGAAAGGAAAAATTTTGTCAGCGCGCACCGGACAGGCGATCGGCACGCTGTGGTTTATCGTCAGCATTCACTGGCGCGAACACCCTGCGGTGCACAGACCCCGCGCGCAGCAAAGTGTGGCGCAAAAGTCTGCGCAAAACGTTGTGCCGTATCAGGGATTGCTGCAGGTGCTGAACCCATTAAGCACTGTAGCCGCTGCGGCGCGGGTTAATTTGTTTTCTGATGCGGCTCTCCAGCCATCGCTGACATTGACAGCAGGTCCAGAAAAGGCTAAATCTATGCGCCTACTTGCGCACCTGTGCGCAAGCCAGAAGAGGCGCGTCGCCCAGGTAGTGTGTTGGAGGAACCGTATCCGGTGAAAACACATAATGGGGAGCGACGCCGAGGTGGGTCAGCACACGGTGTGCTGCCTGTCGGCTACAGGGGCTGAATCCTCTGGGTTGTCACCAGAAACGTCTGCAGTCGACGTTTCGCAAGGTGGGGCGCTTCTGGGTGACTCGTCTATCTGATCTTGTCCGCCCGTTTCTGCTCTTTCCTTGTGCCTGGCTGAAAGAATGTTTCTCGACCCTTTCATCGGCGAGAACAAGATAACCTGACACGAGGTCCTACATGTCTCAAACTCTGATAGTGGCAAAATTTGGCGGCACCAGCGTAGCCGATTTTGAAGCGATGAACCGCAGCGCCGATGTGGTGTTGCAGGACGCCAGTACGCGTCTGGTTGTGCTCTCTGCTTCGGCGGGCATTACCAATCTGCTGGTGGCGCTGGCTGAAGGCCAGCAGGCTCCGCAGCGCGCTGTTCTGCTTGATGATATCCGCCGTATTCAGTATGCCATTGTCGATCGCCTGCAGCATCCGGAAGTGATCCGCGATGAAATCGATCGGATGATCGACAATATCAGCATGCTCTCTGAAGCGGCTTCACTGGCCACCTCTAACGCCCTGACTGATGAACTGGTCAGCCACGGCGAGCTGATGTCATCACTGCTGTTTGTGGAAATTCTGCGTGAACGTCAGGTTAACGCGGAGTGGTTCGATGTCCGTAAAGTGATGCGCACCGACGATCATTTTGGCCGGGCTGTACCGGATGTTGAGGTGCTGGCGGAGCAGGCGACGGCGCAGTTACAGCCGCGCATCGGGCAGGCATTGGTCATTACTCAGGGCTTCATTGGCAGTGAACGTGAGGGGCGCACCACCACCTTAGGGCGTGGCGGCAGTGATTACACCGCCGCGCTGCTGGGCGAAGCGCTGAATGCGGCACGAGTGGATATCTGGACAGATGTGCCAGGCATCTACACCACCGATCCCCGCGTGGTGCCGACGGCGAAGCGCATTGACGAGATCACTTTTGAAGAAGCCGCCGAAATGGCGACGTTTGGCGCGAAAGTGCTGCATCCCGCGACACTGCTTCCTGCTGTGCGTCGGGGTATTCCGGTCTTCGTCGGTTCCAGCAAGGATCCGGCAGCGGGCGGAACCCGCGTCTGCAACGAAACCCGTAACCCGCCGTTGTTCCGGGCGCTGGCTTTACGCCGCAAGCAGACGCTGTTAACGCTGCATAGCCTTAACATGCTGCATACGTTTGGTTTCCTCGCCGAACTCTTCAACATTCTGGCACGTCACAACGTCTCGGTTGACCTGATCACCACCTCCGAAGTGAGCGTGGCGCTGACCCTCGACACCACCGGCTCGACCTCAACCAGCGCCAGTCTGCTGACCCAGGCCTTGCTGACTGAACTCTCGTCGCTGTGCCGGGTAGAGGTGGAAGAAGATCTGGCGCTGGTGGCGATTATCGGCAACCAGCTGTCAAAAGCATGCGGTGTCGGCAAAGAGGTGTTTGGTGTACTCGATCCGTTCAACCTGCGGATGATTTGCTACGGTGCCAGCAGCTACAATCTCTGCTTCCTGGTGCCCGGCAACGATGCGGAAAGCGTGGTACGTACCCTGCATCGCAATCTGTTCGAGTAATCCTCTGGTTAATGCCGATTATCGGTGCCGTGCCAGGTGGTTCGATCTACCGTGGTTTAGAGGAAAAAGCAGCGTAATTTCGCCAATATTCTGCGGATCGGCAGCAGTCGATCCGCATTTTGCCGCCTCGCCCCATCTTCGCCTTACGCCATGATAATGAAATGTTATGATCCCGCCTTCGTCACGGCAGTCGTTCCTGTCTGGCGATTCTCTATGGCAAACCTGCATAAAACATAACATTCTTATAAGGAAGTCTGGCTATGCTCGCCACGTTAACCCGCCTGTTCCCGCTCTGGGCCGTGCTGTTGTCTGTCGCCGCGTATTACTCTCCTGGTACCTTTCTCGGCATCGGCCCCTGGGTCACCTATCTGCTGATGCTGATTATGTTCGGCATGGGTGTGACGCTGAATATCGACGATTTCAAACGGGTGCTGACCCGACCTGCGCCGGTAATTGCCGGAACTTTCCTGCACTATCTGGTGATGCCGTTAGCCGCCTGGGGACTGGCAAAACTGTTTCATATGCCGCCCGATCTGGCAGCCGGTATGATTCTGGTCGGCTCCGTGGCCAGCGGCACCGCCAGCAACGTGATGATCTATCTGGCGAAAGGGGATGTGGCGCTGTCGGTCACGATCTCGTCAGTTTCTGCGCTGGTGGGGGTGTTCGCCACGCCGTTGTTAACCCGCTTTTACGTTGATACCCACATTCAGGTTGATGTGGTGGGTATGCTGCTGAGTATTGTGAAGATCGTGGTGATCCCGATTAGCCTTGGGCTGATCATTCATCACAGCATGAACAGCGTGGTTCGCCGGGTGGAACCCTGGCTGCCTGCATTTTCCATGGTCTGCATTCTGCTGATCATCAGCGCGGTGGTGGCGGGCAGTCAGGGCTTTATTGGATCGGTGGGTCTGATGGTGATCGCGGCGGTAATCCTGCATAACGCGATTGGCCTGCTTGGTGGTTACTGGGGTGGCAAGCTGTTTGGTTTCGATGAGTCGACCTGCCGTACGCTGGCGCTGGAAGTTGGCATGCAGAACTCCGGGCTGGCGGCCACGCTGGGCAAACTCTACTTCTCACCGCTGGCGGCATTGCCGGGCGCGCTGTTCTCGGTGTGGCACAACCTGTCAGGTTCACTGCTGGCGGGTTACTGGTCCGGTAAGCCGATTAAGAAGAAGTAACTGTGGCGGCGCATGATGATGCGCCGCTTCTCATTATTGTTGCGCCGGGTGTTTTCAGCCTGACACAACGGTCTGTTCACACGCCTTATTCGTAATCCCGCTCATCGTCGGGCTGTTCCAGCACGGTATAGGCCACGCTGCAGAACAGCGAATTCAGGCGCTTCATGTCGCCGAGTAAACCGAGGTGCAGTGAGCTGGTCTCAATGCTCTGCACGTTCTGCTGGTGCAGGCGATCAACATGGGCGTGAGAGTAGCGGCGAATCATCAGGCGGAAGCGATGTTTCGCGCGGCGCAGCCGTTTGGCGCTGGTGACATCATGCGACAGAAACACCGACAGGCTCATTCTGAGGTTGGCAATCAACAGCTCCTGCAGCTCCTGCAGCTCTTTTAATCCCTCGGCAGAAAACGCGCGGCCCGCTGCCAGCGACTTGTCAGCCACATCGCCGCTCATCCGTTCAATAATGTCTCCGGCCTGCTCCAGATTCAGCGACATCTCGATAATTTCGCCCCAGCGGCGCGAATCCTCTTCGGGGAGATCCTCTTTTGGCATCCGCGCCAGATAGAGCTTGATGGCGGTATAGAGCACATCGACATCATCATCCAGCCGACGCACCGTGCGCTCCTCGCGGGATTCGCCATGCACGACTTTATTAAACGCCTCCAGCATCTGTTCCACCACGTCACCGATGCGCAGCGCTTCGCGGGCGGCATTCACCAGCGCCAGCGCCGGGGTATCCAGCGCGCTGCGATCGAGATGCTTAGGCTTGAGGTGCAGTGCGTTATCGACGTCGTCGGCAATCATACGACGGCAAAGGCGCGCCATCAGGTCAGCAAACGGCACCATCGCCACGCAGCGAATCAGGTTGTAAAACACATGGAAGAAAATCACTAACTCTTCATCGTTAACCGGCAGCTTATCAAGCCAGGTTGCCACAATATCGACAAACGGCAGGATTACGATGCAGCCAACGAACTTAAATAGCAGGCTGCCGAGCGCCACGCGTTTACCGGCGGCATTCGAGCCGCTGGCGTTGATCATCGCCAGCAGGCCACTCCCAAGGTTGGCACCAATCACCAGACAGAGCGCGACCTTGAACGAAATGACCCCGGTGGCGGTCAGCGTTGCGGTGATCAGCACGGCGGCCAGACTGGAGTAACTGATAATGGCGAATACCGCACCCAGCAGTGCATCAAGCATCACGTCGCCGGTCAGGCTGGAGAAGAGGACCTGGACACCGGCGGCCTGGGTAATCGGACGAGCCGCTTCAACAATCAGCTGCAATGCCAGCAAAATCAGGCCCAGACCAATGCTGGCCCGGCCTAACTGACCGGCGCGGGTCTGCTTGCGGCTGAGGAAAAAGACCACGCCAAAAAAGATAAACAGCGGTGAAAGCCAGGAGAGATCAAAGGTCAGGATACGCGCCATGATGGCGGTACCGACATCCGCACCCAGAATCACTACCAGCGCGGGTGTCAGGCTGACCAGATTCTGCGCCACAAACGAGGTGACCAGCAAGGTCGTGGCGTTGCTGCTCTGCACCAGGGTGGTCACACCGATGCCCGCCAGAAACGCCATCGGTTTTTTTTCTATGCTGCGGCTCAGGACGCGGCGCAGATCGGCACCATAGACCCGCATGATGCCGGTTCGCACAATATGCGTGCCCCAGACCAGCAGGGCCACTGCAGAGAGTAGATTAAGCAGGGTTAACACGTGGTGTCGCTCCTTGTGTCAGGCTGCAAGCAGCACAGACTGCCAGCCTGACAGAGAGAGCAATCTGTGAAAGGGGATTGCCGTACTATGCGTGATTTTTTCCTGTGTTTTAAGCAACCTGGCGCAAAGTCGACATCTCTAATTGTAGACCAATCTTCCTGCCTGCGGGGTGCAAATCCGCCGCCGAGCGGTTTAGCACATCCACTGAAAGTTCGACGTCATGCGCACGGATCCGATAGCGGATCACGTTGCCCAGCAGACTGTGGCTGAGAATTTCCGCAGGAATGCCCTGGTCTGGCGCGGTGAACAGCATCGATTCCGGACGAATGGCCACCTGGCTATTAAAAGGCTGACCGGTCAGTCGCGTTGCCTGTTCAGCACTCAACAGGTTGTAGTTGCCAATAAATCCGGCGGCGAATAGATCGACCGGCTGGGTATAGAGTGCTTCGGCGTCGCCGTTCTGCACGATTTTGCCCCGGTTCATCAGCACGATGCGATCGGAGAGCGTCAGCGCCTCCTCCTGGTCATGGGTCACGAACAGGGTGGTGAGATTCAGCTCACGCTGGATGCGCCGGATCTGATCGCGCAGATGACGACGGATACGCGCATCCAGCGCCGACAGCGGCTCATCCAGTAGCAGCAGTCGCGGACGCGTCACCAGTGAACGCGCCAGCGCCACGCGCTGACACTGCCCGCCCGACAGCTGGTGCGGATAACGGCGCGCATAGTCGCTGAGTTCAACCAGCTCCAGCACCTCCAGCACCCGCTGGCGGATTTGTGCTTCGGGCAGTTTCTGCATCTTCAGGCCAAACGCGACGTTCTTCTCCACCGTCATGTTGGGAAACAGCGCATAACTCTGGAACACCATGCCGATGGCGCGCTTCTGCGGGGCCAGCGGCACAATATCTTTGCCTTCCAGCCGGATTTCACCGCTGTCGACGCTGGTTAGTCCCGCCAGACAGCGCAGCAGCGTTGATTTACCGCAGCCGCTGGGGCCAAGCAGGGTGACAAATTCCCCTTCAGCGGCGCTGAAATCGATCTGCTCGAAAATGGGCGTCGGTCCATAGGACTTGTTCAGCTCTCTGACCTCAAGGTAACTCATATTCAGCCTCGTTCGGGATTCAGGGCGTTGGCCAGCCAGGTGACCAGCAGCACCACAAAGAAGTAGGAGATCACCAGCGCGCTGGTGAAGTGACCGCTGCCGTTACGCATGTTGAAGAGGTAAACCTGCAGGGTTTCATAGCGGTTGCCGACCAGCAGGTTAGCGAAGACAAACTCACCAATCAGAAAGGAGAAAGAGAGCAGTACGGCAATCAGCATCCCTTTGCGCAGGTTGGGGAGCACCACCCAGATCGCTGCCTGCCAGGTACTGGCCCCCAGCAGCTGTGCAGCATCAATCAGCTCTTTGAGATTGATCGCCTGCATATTGTTCGACAGTGCCCGGTAGATAAAGGGGAGTGCGATAGTGAAATAACAGCCAATCAGGATCCACGGCGTGCCGGTCAGCATCAGTGGTGACGACGAGTAGAGCTGGAGTAATCCCACGGATGACACCACTGGCGGCACGGCGAACGGCATCAGGATCAGGATGTTCATTACTGAATCCAGCCGGGGAAAGTAGTAAGCAATTACAAACATGGCAGGCAGCACCAGCGCTAGCGAGAACAGCAGCGCACCAAAGCAAATCAGCAGCGAATGGCCCAGCGCCGTCAAAAATCGCGGGTCGCTCCAGAGCTGGATGAACCACTTCAGGCTGTAGCCCTGCGGCAGAATGGTATTGCTCCAGTCGGAGGAGATTGCATAAAGCAGCGTGGCCAGCAACGGCAGCGCCAGCAGGGTAAAGAGTAACCCGACCATGATTCGATGATAGAGGTGCTCAGCACGTGACATGACGGCTCCTTTCATGGCTGTTTCGCATTGAGATAGCTGCGGCGCACCAGATACTGCTGTACCAAGGTAATCAGCGCCATGATAGCCACCAGCAACATTGCCAGCGCGCTGCCGGTGTTGGGATCCAGCGAGATATCACCGGAAACCAATGCAGCGATGCGCACCGGAACCACGTTGAAATTACCGGTGGTCAGGGCGTAAATCGTGGCGTAAGCGCCGAGGGCATTCGCCAGCAGAATCACAAAGGTTCCGAGCAGCGCCGGGAAAAGAATTGGCAGTCCGATGTGCCACCAGTAGCGCCAGCGGCTGGCGCCCAGTAGTGCGGCCGACTCCTGCCACTCTTTTTTCAGCCCGTCGAAGGCGGGATAGAGCAGCAGCACGCCCAGCGGAATCTGAAACCAGGTGTAGACCAGTACCATGCCGTTGCGCGAGAAGAGTCTGAAGCTCTCAATCACACCATAATGGCGCAGCAGCAGCGTCAGGCAGCCGTTCAGCCCCAGCAGAATCACAAAGGCAAACGCCAGCGGGACACCGGCAAAGTTACTGGTCATGTTGGTAAAGGAGATAAGAAAGCGCTGCAGTCGTCCGCCGCCGAGCTGATGCAGCGAATAGCCGGTGACCAGCGCAATCAGTAATCCCCAGACGCTGGACCAGAGCGAGATATCCAGCGAAAAGCGAAATGCCTGCTGGTAGAAGGGTGAGGTGAGGATGTCGTGATAGTTATCCCAGCCCCACTGGCTGTTCATGTCACTCCAGAAGCTGTTGATGGCGATCCACAACAGCGGTGCCAGCTGGAAGGCGACCCAGAACAGGGTGAAAGGTAACAGCAGCAGCAGTGCGACGCCTTTTCCCTTCATCTTTGTGACTCCGCCAGCAGGCCGCGGCAGACCGGCTTGTCATGCGCCACCTCAAGCAGTTCACACAGCGTGCCACACAGGTCGGTTTGCTGCGGCGCAAGGTCAGGCTGCAGCGAGAAAGCATGACCAAAGACAAACAGCGGCACCGTGGTCTCCTCCGGCAGAATCCCGCCGTGGGAGCGATCGTCATTCATGCCGTGATCGGCGGTCACCATCACCTGATAGCCCTCGGCCAGCCACAGCGGCATCCACTGCGACAGCAGGCCGTCGGCGATACGTGCCCGGTTGCGGTACTGCGGCGAAGAGAGCCCCGACTTATGACCGGCATCGTCGATATTCATCGGGTGGATCAGCAGAAAATCGGGATCGTGACGCAGCCGCAGGCTCTCCGCATCTTCAAACAGATGCGAGTCAGGATAGCTATCGTCAGAGTAGAAGTGGCCGAACTGAATGGGCAGGTCCGGCGCATCGGTGTGACGATCGCGCGCCGGAACGAACGGAGTGCGGTTGTAAAGCTCACTCACCCAGTGGTAGGCCGCCGCCGCCGTAGTCAGGCCCGCCGCACGCGCAAAGTGAAACACGCTGCGCTCGCGACTTAACCGGCTAACGCCATTATGAATAATGCCGCTTCTGACCGGCGGAACCCCGGTCAGAATGCACTCATAAAGCGGGCGCGACAGCGACGGCAATTCACAGGTCATACGGTAATAGAACCCGTTGCCCTGTGAACATTCGGCATGCAGGTAACCCATTGCATGTTGTGCGACCTGATTGCTCAGGCCGTCCAGCACTACCAGGATGGTCTTCATTCCGTTCTCCCTGCCGCGAATTACTGCTGCATGTTGATGATGACGTTTTCCTGCCACAGGCGCGGCAGCATTTTCGACGATTTATCCCAGGCAGCCTGATCCTTAACCGGACGGGCATTTTTATATTCTGATTGCGGCAGCAGGCGAGCCTGAACGTCTGCTGGCAGCGTCAGATGCTCAGCACGAATCGGGCGGGCATAGCCTTTAGCCAGATTGATCTGTCCCTGGTCTGAGAAGATATATTCGCGCGTCAATTTTGCGGCGTTAGGGTGTTTCGCATATTTGTTGATGATGGTGGTGTAGCCGGAGGTCACTGAGCCATCAGACGGAATCACCACTTCGTAGCGATTTCTGTCAATCTGGTCGCGGTAGTTAAGGGCGTTAAAGTCCCACACTACTGCCATCTGCACTTCACCTTTTTCAATGTTGGCAATCACCGGATCGGTCACGCCAAGACGCCCCTGTTTTGCCAGATCGGCAAAGAAGGCCAGCGCCGGTTTCAGGTTCTTCTCATCACCGCCTAAGGCGTAGTTGGCAGCCAGGACGCCGTTGGCCGCCTGAGCTGCCACGCCGACGTCACCGATAGTAACCACATACTTACCTTTCTTCAGATCGGCCCAGCTGTGGGGGATATCTTTAACCTGCTGCTTGTCGATCAGAAAAGCGATGGTGCCGGTATAAGCCAGTGCCCAGTTACCCTCTTTATCTTTGGCCCAGGCCGGAATCTGATCCCAGTGCGTCGGTTTGTAGGGCTGGGTTACACCCTTCGCGACAGCGATTGGACCAAAGGCGGCGCCCACATCGCCGATGTCAGCGCTGGCGTTCTCTTTCTCTGCATCAAATTTCGCCAGCTCCTGCGCCGATGACATATCGGTATCGCTGTGCTTAAGGCCATATTTGGTGCTGATGTCGTTCCAGGTATCTTTCCAGTTGGCCCAGCTGTCTGGCATCCCGACGCTGTTGACCTGACCTTCACTGCGCGCCGCTTTTTCCAGCGCGGCGAGGTCGTTATCGGCGGCCTGCGCAACGGGCAGGGTGAGGACTACAGCACTGGCTACTACAGAGGCGATAAACGCTTTCATCTCAGTTGCTCCGGGTGTAAGTTGATGGGCCTGGCTGGTCTAGTCCAGCAAGAACCGAGCCAATGTAGCCCCTCTATATGAACGATTTATGACAAAGCGGCGCTGTGCGGGGAATGGGTGATGAAAGACGTGGCGCGTTCGCCCGCCACAGGCGTGTTTATCTGACCAGTAAAAGTGCGAAGTCGCACCAAAATGAGGCTACTGTTGTGGAGTCGATAGCACTCAAAACGGCGGATGCGATAGCCAGCGCACTGCTGACACGCATTCAGGCAGGTGAGTTCAGCGGCGGACGCCTGCCGGCAGAGCGTGCCTTAAGCGAGGCGTTCAGCACCACGCGGATTACTCTGCGGGAAGCGCTGGGCAAGCTGGAAGCGCAGGGGATGATCTACCGTGAACTGCGTCGTGGCTGGTTTATCGCACCGCCGCGTCTGATCTACAACCCGCTGCATCACAGCCACTTTCATGCCATGGCGACGCAGCAGGGGCGTCAGGCAACCACTGAGGTGATCGCCGCTGAGCAGGTCGCGGCGCACGAGAGCGTAGCCACTGCGTTACGGCTGGCACCCGGCTCGGCGGTTTACTGCATACGCCGCCTGCGGCGCATTGATGGACGTGCGGTGCTCTATGTTGAGCACTACCTCAATCCCCGTTTTTTCCCTGGCCTGCTTGATGAAGACCTGACCCGTTCCCTGACCGATCTCTATGACCAGCGCTACGGTATTCGTTATGGCGGCGCGCGTTTTACGATTATGCCAGGCCCTTTACCCGAGGTCGCAGCGCCCACACTGAATGTGGCACCGGGCAGCCCCGGCTTGCTGATCACCCGCATCAACCGCAATCAGCAAAAAGAGGTGATTGACTGCGATTGTGAATACTGGCGTTACGATGCGCTCTGTGTTGATGTGGAGGCCTGAGGCGTTATTGTGATTTGCGTCACACTCGCGCATGATGCTGCGCTAATAACTCCTTTTTAAAGGCGCAACATGAGTGACAAAAATCCTTTGGCCCGCCACCTTGCAACGGTACTGCAATGGGTGCTGAATCTGGGGCTGCTGAGTCTGGCGATTATCCTGATCGTCTTTTTAGGCAAAGAAACGATTCATCTGGCAAACGTGCTGTTTAACACCAGCGAGCAGGCTTCCTCCTACCTGCTGATTGATGGAATCGTCATCTATTTCCTCTATTTCGAATTTATCGCCCTGATTGTTAAGTACTTTCAGTCGGGCTATCATTTTCCCCTGCGCTATTTTGTCTATATCGGGATCACGGCGATTATCCGCCTGATCATCGTCGACCATAAAAATCCCTTCGATACGCTCTGCTACTCTGCGGCGATTCTGATTCTTGTCGTCACCCTGTGGCTGGCAAACAGCAACCGGCTGAAACGCGAGTAATCCTCCTGCCGTCTGACACGACGGCAGGTGTTCGCATCGCCTCTCTGCGCTAAACTAGCGACCTGAAAATTATCGGGAGTGGTGCTATGTCGCAAGACGCACTCAGCTTATTACGTTCGCTCAACTGGCTTTCTCCGTCGCAGGCCACCCTTGCGCCGCCCTTGCTTGACTGGCTGATGGAGGAGGATTCAATGACGCGCCGTTTTGAACAGCACTGTCAGCGGGTCACGGTTCAGCCGCTGCGTGAAGGCTTTATCGACGCCAGCGAGTTGGGTGAGGAAAGGGCGTTATTGCCAGACGACGAACGCTTCTGGCTGCGTGAAGTGCTGCTGTTCGGCGACGATCAGCCCTGGTTGGCTGGCCGCACGCTGGTGCCGGAAAGTACCCTCAACGGGCCAGAGGCGATGCTGCAACAGCTGGGCACCCGTCCTCTGGGTCGCTATCTTTTCTCCTCGTCGACGCTGACCCGCGATTTTATTGATCCGGGCCAGGTAGAGGGATTGTGGGGACGGCGTTCACGCCTGCGTCTTTCCGGCAAACCGTTGCTGCTGACTGAACTGTTTTTGCCGGCATCGCCGCTCTATCGCGATCTGGTCTGAGGATTCTGTGGTGCAAAATAGCGTAAGTATGAATAAGTGGCGGGCCTATGCTCGCCTGATGCGTATTGATAAACCGATCGGTACGCTGCTGCTGATGTGGCCAACGCTCTGGGCGTTATGGCTGGCGGATATGTCGATTCCGCCGCTGCCGGTGCTGGCGGTGTTTGTGGCCGGGGTTTTCGTGATGCGAGCAGCCGGTTGTGTGATCAATGACTACGCCGATCGGAAAGTCGATGGTCACGTTGAGCGCACAAAGCACCGTCCACTGGCCAGCGGCGCGGTCAGTGCAAAAGAGGCTAAGCTGCTGTTTGTGATTCTGGCGCTGGTGGCGTTTGCGCTGGTGCTGACCATGAATCTGATGACGATTATGCTCTCCGTCGTGGGGCTGGCGCTGGCCTGGGTCTATCCCTTTATGAAGCGCTATACCCATCTGCCGCAGGTCGTTTTGGGTGCCGCGTTTGGCTGGGCAATTCCCATGGCGTGGTCCGCAGTTAGTGAGTCCTTACCTCTGGTCTGCTGGCTGGTATTTATCGCTAATATCTGCTGGACGGTGGCTTATGACACGCAGTATGCGATGGTGGACCGGGATGATGATCTGAAGATTGGTGTGAAATCGACAGCGATTTTATTTGGACGTTTCGACAAGCTGATCATTGGCCTGCTGCAACTGGCGACCCTGCTGCTGATGGCGCTGGTGGGCATGATGCTGCATCTGAATGGTGCTTTCTACTGGACGCTGCTGCTGGCGGCTGCGCTGTTTGTTTATCAGCAGAAGCTGATCGCCGGGCGCGAACGTCAGCCCTGCTTCCAGGCTTTCCTGAATAACAACTACGTCGGGATGGTGCTGTTCCTGGGCGTACTGATGAATACGCCGCCGTTCAGTCAGCTGTTCTGAAAGTTGTGGGCATAAAAAAGGCGACCTCATGAGGTCGCCTTTTTACAATGCGCGCGGCGGTCAGTCGTGCGCCACCGCGGTTTCAATCGTCATGCGGACATCACTGGTGACCAGGTCAGCCAGAATATGCCAGGTCGCCAGGGTCTGCGCGACATCGGCATCACCGCTGTCGCTGATATACCCTTCATCACGCAACGTCAGTACCAGTGAGGTAAAGACCGCTTTGTCGAAGAACTCCGGCGCATTGATTCCGTGCAACACTGACAGACGCTGTGCCAGCGTCCGGCTCTCTTTCTCCAGCGTGCCACGGTTAATCGTCGGCTTGGCGCTGAGAATCGAGAAGGTAATGGCATAACGCTGCAGCGTTTCGCGCACACCAGCAGCCAGCAGTTGCAGCGTGCGATAGCGTGCTGCGGTAAAGCGCAACTCACCCGCTTCGAAGGTAATCAAGCCCTGACGTGCCAGCTCCTGACTTACGTCAGTCAGCAGTTGTGGCAGCTCATTGGTCTGCCAGCGCAGGAACAGTTCACTCTTCAGCATCGGATAGACCAGGCTCACCTGACGCAGCAGTTCCGCTTCACTCAGCGTCTGATGTTGCTGAACAATGGCGGCAATCAGCGACGGCATCACCAGCATGTGATGAATGTTGTTACGGTAGTAGGTCATCAACACTGCCTGCTCACGTGGCAGAATGATGATGTCGCCAATACTGTCTTTTTCACTCTCAAATTTGTTCATACCCAGGGCGTGATCCAGCAGCGCTTCCGCGGAAAGATCGGGTACGGTCGCATTGGGCGAATAAGGCACATTACGCAGCAACTGGGTATAGCACTCCAGCTGTTCAATCAGCTGTTCACGGGTTAGTGAGCGCTGACGTGACGCCAGCAGCGCCGTGACACAGAGGTTCATCGCGTTAGCCGCGCCCGCTTCATTAATACGCACCATCAGACTGGCCGCGATGTCATTAACGGTCGGCGTTAACCAGCTCGGACGTTGCGGCTCAATCGGATCGATCGCGTCGCGCCATTCCGGCACCCGCTTATTGAGATAGTTGACCAGCGGCAGCGGTTCGCCGAAGTTAACGTAACCCTGACCGAGATTGCGCAGCTTGCGTAAGCCGCGCACCATCTGCATGAAGCCCTCTTTCTCTTTGGCTGCACCGCGTAGTTCTTTGGCGTAAGTGCCCACTTCCATCACGTGCTCATAACCGATGTAGATCGGCACCAGCGTGATGGGGCGATTTCCGCCGCGCAGCATCGCCTGTAAGGTCATGGCTAAGGTGCCGGTTTTCGGGTCCAGCAGGCGACCGGTACGTGAACGGCCTCCTTCGACAAAGTATTCAACTGAATAGCCGCGGGTGAACAGCTCGCCGAGATATTCGCGGAATACCGTGGCGTAAAGCTTATTGCCTTTAAAGGTACGACGAATAAAGAAGGCGCCCAGACGACGGAAAATCGGTCCGGCTGGCCAGAAGTTGAGATTGATACCCGCGGCAATGTGCGGCGGCACCAGCCCCTGATGATAGAGCACATAGGAGAGCAGCAGATAATCCATATGGCTGCGATGGCAGGGTACATAGACAATCTCGTGGCCATCCTGCGCCAGCTGGCGAACTTTTTCACCGCCATTGACGTTGATGCCCTGATAGAGACGACTCCAGAGCCAGCCCATCACACGGTCGGTGACGCGAATGGCTTCATAGGAGAAGTTAGCAGCGATCTCTTCCATCATCTCAACAGCATTCTGCTGGGCTTTCTCATGGGAGATTTTTTTGCTGCGCGCTTCATCTTCGACGGCTTTTTCAATCGCTTTGGATTGCAGCAGACGATTAAACAGATCCTGACGCGCCGGTAAACGCGGGCCGATCGCCGCCAGTCGCTGACGGGCAAAATGGATGCGTGCCACGCGAGCCAGTTTCTGGGCAATCGACTTGTCCGTACCGTGTTCCGTTGCCATGCGGCGCAGCGAGACGGTCGGCGAGAAGCGGACAAAACTGTCACGTCCGTGCCAGATGACCGCAAAGAATTTCTGCACCCCATTCAGCACACGCAGATGCGGCGTCGCTTCGCCCTGGACTTCACGTCCTGGCGCACGACCAAACATCACGGTGACCGGCAGCATCTGAATATCCAGCTCAGGATTATTGCGATGCAGGTCGAGGTAATCGTGAAAGATTTTTACCGATTCAACGCTGGGCACAAAATAGGGAAATACGCGTGGGCCATTATGAATAAACACGTGGCGCGGCAGCAGCGAACCATCAATCTCCAGCGGAATCAGCGGATCGGGCAGATGATGCCGCAGACACTGTGCGCGTAAAGTCAGTAAGTCAGCCTTCGAATCGTAAGGCAAAACATACATAATAGGTCGGGTCGGATCCAGACCATGTTCAGACACGGGATCGGCCGGAATGGCCTTACTTTTTACCAAAAAGGAGAGTGGTAAATTAAGTAATTTGTAATAGAGTTTACGCCAACCTGACATAGACAACATGAAGCCTCTTGTTAGCAAAGCGCCGCAAGCATACCAGAAAGCGCAGCGAAGATCTGTGGTGGTGCCAATTGCACGCAGCCCAGACATTGACGTCAATTGAATGAAAGGGTTCCCACATCATGGCAAATAATGCCACCGGACTTATCAGAATAGTAAAAGCCGCAGGTTACTCCTGGCAGGGACTGCGTGCCGCCTGGCAGCATGAAGCCGCCTTTCGGCAGGAAGCACTGGCTGCGCTGGCCGCTATTATTATCGCGTGCTGGCTGGATGTCGATGTGATCGCCCGCATCCTCATGATTGGCGCCGTGGTGCTGGTCGTCATTGTCGAAATCCTCAATAGCGCCATTGAAGCGGTGGTTGACCGGATTGGTCAGGAACATCATCCCCTGGCGGGCCGGGCCAAAGACATGGGCTCGGCGGCGGTACTGATCAGCATCTTACTGGCCCTGTTTGTCTGGGTCGCGCTGCTCTGGACACATTTGCGATAAGCCTTCCATAACGCGCCTGAGGGCGCGTTTTCCCTGACAATCGGTTTCCATTTCGCCAATACCTGTATATACTCACAGCGACTGTATAAACAACCAGGGGGCGGGATGAAAGCATTAACCAGCAGGCAGCAGCAGGTCTATGACCTGATTCGCGACCATATATCTTCAACGGGCATGCCGCCTACGCGTGCAGAGATCGCCGCGCAACTGGGCTTCCGTTCGCCAAATGCGGCTGAAGAGCATCTGAAAGCGCTGGCGCGTAAAGGCGTTATTGAGATCGTTTCGGGTGCATCACGCGGCATTCGTCTGTTAATGGAAGAAGAAGTTTCAGAAGGACTACCGCTGATTGGCCGGGTTGCTGCCGGTGAGCCGATCATGGCGCAGGAACATATCGAAACCCACTACAAAGTGGATCCGGGCCTGTTCAAGCCTTCTGCCGACTTCCTGCTGCGCGTCAGCGGAATGTCGATGAAAGATATCGGGATTATGGACGGCGACCTGCTCGCGGTACATAAAACCCAGGATGTGCGCAACGGTCAGGTTGTCGTTGCACGCATTGATGATGAAGTCACCGTTAAACGCTGGAAAAAGCAGGGTGCTATCGTGCATCTTCTGCCTGAAAACAGCGATTTTGACCCTATCGTGGTCGACACCCGTGCGCAGTCACTGACCATTGAAGGTCTTGCGGTTGGCGTGGTGCGTAACGGCGAGTGGCTTTGATTCTGAGGCCTGCGTGCATTCGCCTTTTCTGATGCTATTCTGTCTGCCCTAATTTTGTTGCCTGCTTTGCTGCAGCGACACTGAGCACGGAACGGCGAATGCGCTTTATCACGGCAACGGATAAAAATCTCTGGCGGCTTGCGCTGCCGATGATCCTTTCAAATATCACCGTTCCCTTACTGGGCGTGGTCGATACTGCAGTTATTGGTCATCTCGACAGCCCTGTCTATCTTGGCGGGGTTGCGGTCGGGACCACAGTGACCAGCTTCCTCTTTATGCTGCTGCTTTTCCTTCGAATGAGTACCACTGGCCTGACGGCGCAGGCGTTTGGTGCGGGCGATAAAACCGCTCTGGCACGCGCGCTGACGCAGCCGCTGATCATTGCGCTGCTGGCCGGCGTGCTGTTCATCGCATTGCGTTATCCGATTATTCAGCTGGCGACCCATCTGGTAGGTGGCAATCCTGATGTACTGGAACAGGCGGCGCTGTTTATTCAGATTCGCTGGCTCAGTGCACCTGCAACGCTGGCAAACCTGGTCATCCTGGGCTGGCTGTTGGGCGTTCAGTATGCGCGGGCGCCGGTAATCCTGCTGATAGTGGGCAATCTGGTGAACATCGTGCTCGATCTCTGGCTGGTGATGGGGCTGCACTGGGGTGTCGCGGGAGCAGCAACCGCCACGGCGCTGGCGGAGTACATCACGCTGGGCGTCGGCGGCATCATGGTCTGGCGGGTGTTAAAGCTGCGCGGTATTACGTTTAATCTGCTGAAGCAGAGCTGGCGCGGTGACAGCGGCCGACTGCTGCGACTGAACCGGGATATCATGTTGCGCTCTCTGATGCTGCAGCTCTGTTTCGCCTCGCTGACCGTGCTGGGTGCGCGGCTGGGTCCGGATGTGGTGGCGGTTAACGCGGTATTACTGATGTTCATTACCTTTACTGCCTACGCGCTGGATGGTTTTGCCTACGCGGTTGAAGCTTTTGCCGGCGAAGCGCATGGCGCAAAAGATGGCAGTAAATTGCAGCACGTCTGGCACTCAGCCTGTCGGCAGGCGGTGGTAGTCGCGCTCTTCTTCTCGCTGGTTTATGCCATTTTTGGCCCGCAGATTGTTACCCTGCTGACCTCGCTTGAGTCACTGCAGCAGACAGCTGACCGCTATCTGGTCTGGCAGATAATCATGCCGCTGATCGGCGTCTGGTGTTATCTGCTGGATGGAATGTTCATCGGGGCGACACGTGGACGCGAGATGCGTAACAGCATGGTCGTGGCGGCGGCTGGCTACTTTCTGACGCTGCTCAGCGTACCGTTGCTGGGCAACCACGGTCTCTGGCTGGCGGTGACGGTATTCCTGGCGCTGCGCGGCCTGTCACTGTGGCTCATCTGGCGTAAGCACTGGCGTCAGAACAGCTGGTTTGAGGCGTGATCCAGCAGCGCTGACCCGGGAGGATACGGATTATTCTGTATTATTCTGCATTTTTGAAATTGGCTACTACAATTAACTCTAACAAGCGAAGTTAACCCGCGCTTTGTATCGTTATTTTGTTAAGCAGCAAGATAATTATTTAACCCGAGGATTGGAGGTCTGCCATGAACAAAGATGAAGCGAGCGGCAACTGGAAGCAGTTCAAAGGCAAAATGAAAGAGAAATGGGGCAAGCTGACCGACGATGATATGCAGGTTATCGAAGGTAAACGCGATCAGCTGGTCGGTAAAATCCAGGAACGCTACGGCTATGCAAAAGATGAAGCAGAGTGCGAAGTAGCAGACTGGGAAGGCACCAATAAAGATTACCGCTGGTAATCAGCGCATTCCCCGATAGCCCGCTAAAATCGTTCCGGCGCGCCTGCACCGGAACAGTACAGGGACGGAACCGCACAAGGATGTGCCCGTCAGCCGCGTTTTCCCCGCTTTTTACCCTCATCCTGATGATTATGATCGCAACTCTCATGGTGCGTGCAGGCTTCAACGACGGCACAACTTTCACATAAACCATGTGCTTCAATCACGCTGTGGCGTAATGCAAACTGCGCTTCACCCGCCAGTGTCGCGATAATCTTTTCTACGCCCTGTGCCTGTTTCTCAGTAACGGCTGCACAACGGTCACAGACCAGCATGACTGACGTATGTGCCGGTGCTTCAAAGTGGTGACACATGACGTAGCTATTGTTGGATTCCACCCGATGAATGAAACCCTGTTCCAGCAGAAAGTCCAGCGCCCGATAGACCGTGGGCGGCTTAGCCTGTGGTTCGCTGACGCGAAGTTGATCCAGCAGGTCGTAGGCGCTGATAGAGCCCGGCTGTTCCGCCATCAGGCGCAACACCTCAGCACGCTGCGAAGTCAGACGCACACCGCGCTGCAGGCACATTTTTTCGGCCTGAATCAAAATTTGCTGCGACGTCAGGTTGGTCATGAAAATTCTCCGCTGGATAAGTGATGTTATTTTATCACACATAGTTTCGCGGTGCTGAGGTTGGTTTTTGTCTGATAAAACAGCATTATTCGCCTGATAAAGCAGCATATTTAGAATTCAGCCCGCTTTTTATCTCAAATATGACGATAATTCAGATCCATTCTGCAACCGTCTGAAGCGGAATTTGTTGGCATTTTGCTTTGCATCTCACTGAGTTAAGAAGTAATGTTCAGAAAGACTTAAGAAAAGTCTGGCATTGTTTGAAATGCACCGATGCAGTCTGAACTATTACAACGGTTTTTTGATTGGAAAACGTCCAATCCTTTGAATTAAGACACTGTTTCCTTTGAATTCACAGCAATAACGCGTTAGCCAGGGTTCACAATAGGGCTAACAAACTATTCAGTCGTTGAATGTTTCAATGACAATTTCTCAGGTGATGGCAGGCAAATGGTGAAAAAATCCGCTCAACGTTCAGCGCTGAAGTACTCCGCTGTAGTGACCGCGCTTTTCCTTTCTTCTTCCGCCATGGCGGCAGGGACCTGGTACGATGCACGTAATGACGCCATGGGTGGCACCGGCGTAGCATCTTCTCTTTATGGTTCCGCAGTGCTGGCGAACCCGGCATTGATGACGCGTGCTAAACCCGACGATAACGTCAGCATTATTGTTCCTTCAGCGGGTATTCAGGTTACTGACAAAGATAAGCTGCTTGATAAAGTTGATGATATTTCGGACACCGTGGATCGTTACCGCACAGTGCTGAATAACTTTACGCCAGCGGATTTCTTCCGCGGCTACCCTGAATTACGCGCCGCCTCCGGCGATGTCGCTAACAAACTCAGCGATTTGCGTGGCAACAAAGCGGATGGCAGTGCGGGTGCGGCCGTGGCCGTGACTATCCCCAATGAGACCCTGCCTTTCGCCTTTATCACCAAAGCCTACGGAACCGCGCACGTCCGCGCCAATGTCGTACAGGGTGATATCGACTATCTGCGCGGTGTTGCTGACGGTACGCGGTTCCCACGTCCTGGCGATCAAAATAACCTGCGCTCCAGCGCCAATGGCCTGGCGGCACTGACCACCGATTACGGTGTCGCGGTGGCGCATGAGTTCACCATCGCCGGTCAGCCAGTATCTGTTGGTGTGACGCCAAAAGTGCAGAAAACCTGGCTCTATAACTATACCGCCAGCATCTACAACTACGACAAGAACGACATCAACAATAGTAAGTATCGCAGCACCGACACCGGCTTTAACGTTGATGCCGGTCTGGCGACCACCTTTGCTGAAAACTGGACGCTGGGCGTGACCGGACAGAACCTGGTTTCACGCGATCTGCAGACCAAAGAAGTGAATGGTTACCGCGACACCTACCAGATTCGCCCGCTGGTCACCACCGGTCTCTCCTGGGATAAAGGTCCGTTTACCGTGACGGGCGATGTGGATCTGACGGAAACCAAACGCTTCAAAAGCCAGGATAACAGCCAGTATGCGGCGGTGGGCGCGGAATACCGCGTATTTGACTGGCTGCAGCTGCGTGGCGGTTATCGTGCGGACATGCGTTCTCACGACGAGAATGTCGCCACAGCAGGTTTTGGTGTGTCACCGTTTAACAAAGCCGTCCATCTGGATCTGGCTGGCTCAGTGGGTGCTAACAACACCTGGGGCGCGATGATGCAGCTCGGCTTTAACTTCTAACCGCGTTATTCAGGCTGTCGGGGTCGGGCGATGCACTATCGCCCGCCCTTGTGTTATCCTTGCACAGAATTCCATCATCTTTAATTACCGGATTGCCTGCGCTTCATGTCTAATTTCTCTTCGCAACGCTTCTCTATTGCCCCTATGCTCGACTGGACCGATCGTCACTGTCGCTATTTTCATCGTCAGCTGACCGGCGATACGCTGCTCTACACCGAAATGGTGACCACGGGCGCGATCATTCATGGCAAAGGGGATTACCTGGCTTACAGTGAGGCGGAACATCCGGTCGCATTGCAGCTCGGTGGAAGCGATCCGGCGGCGCTGGCGCAGTGCGCGAAGCTGGCAGAGCAGCGTGGCTACGATGAAGTGAACCTCAATGTTGGCTGTCCCTCCGATCGCGTTCAGAATGGTCGATTTGGCGCCTGCCTGATGGCCGAAGCGAATCTGGTTGCGGATGCCATTAAAGCGATGCGCGACGTGGTCTCCATTCCGGTCACGGTGAAAACCCGCATCGGGATTGATGAGCTGGATAGCTATGAATTTCTGACTGATTTCATCGGCACGGTGGCGGGACGCGGCGAATGCGAGACATTTATCATTCATGCGCGCAAAGCCTGGCTCTCTGGCCTCAGCCCTAAAGAGAACCGCGAAATTCCCCCGCTGGATTATCCACGCGTCTATCAGCTGAAACGCGATTTTCCGCATCTGACGATCGCGCTGAATGGCGGCGTGAAAACGCTGGAAGAGGCACTGACTCATCTGCAACACCTCGATGGTGTGATGATGGGACGTGAAGCCTATCAAAACCCCGGCATTCTGGCGCAGGTCGATCAGACGTTGTTTGGTCGTCAGCATCCGGCGGCTAACCCGGTGGACGTGGTGCGCGCCATGTACCCCTACATTGAAGCGGAACTGGCGAAGGGCACCTATCTGGGGCACGTCACGCGCCATATGCTGGGACTGTTCCAGGGCATTCCCGGCGCCCGTCAATGGCGACGCCACCTGAGTGAAAACGCCCACAAACCGGGTGCTGATGTCCGTGTGCTGGAAGCCGCGCTGGCGCTGGTAGCGGATAAGATCCCGCAGGAAGCCTGATCTGCAATCCCGTCCTGAAAAACCAGCCATCAGGGCTGGTTTTTTTTACGCCACTTTATGGTTTTTTTCGCCAAAGCGTCATGCGGCTTTTGATTTTTATTATATAAAAATCAATGAATTAATGGTTGGCACGCTTCTTGTAATAGCGATAACAATCGATTTCAAAAAAGGAGCGCTGACGTGGAAATATTATTCGTATTAGGGTTTTTCCTGATGCTGTTGCTGACCGGTGTTTCGCTGATTGGTGTGCTGGCGGCACTGGTTGTCGCAACCATCGTGATGTTTGTCGGTGGACTGTTCGCACTCGTGATCAAAGTATTGCCGTGGCTGGTGCTGGCGGTAATCGCTGTGTGGCTGCATCGGGCCTTTTTTGGCGACAGCGATGCGCGAGCGCGTCGTAAGCTGAGACGTAAAATCGACAGGCTGGACCGTAAAGGCTGGCGCTAAATGCGGTGATGATCACAGTGTGAGAGATTGCTCAGCGCTGAACTGCAATTAACCATACTTTTTACTTATGTTTTCTGGCAGGATGCCTGGGGTCAAATCGATGTGCCATCGACTCGACATGAATTCATCACCGCTGTCCCTACACCAGCGCGAACAAAAAATAAAAAACAGAAGAGGGCTTCCCATGGGAAGCCCTTTTTGTCGCCTTCAATCACGGGATTAACAGACAGGATCCCTGCGTGGCGCGGCTCTCCAGCAACTGGTGCGCTTTGCTGGCCTCTTTCAGCGCAAACTTCTGCTGTTCCGGCACATCCACTTTAATTGCGCCACTCGCCAGCAGAGAGAACAGTTCGGCGCTGGCGATTTCCAGCTCCTGACGGTTGGTGACATAGCCAAAGAGTGAAGGGCGGGTCACAAACAGTGAGCCTTTCTTATTCAGAATACTGAGATCAACGCCGGTTACCGGCCCCGATGCGTTACCAAAACTGACCATCAGGCCATGACGGCGCAGCGAGTCCAGCGACGCCTCCCAGGTATCTTTACCCACGGAGTCATACACCACGGCCACTTTTTTCCCTTCAGTCAGCTCGCTGACGCGTTGTGCAATGTTCTCTTCGCGGTAATTAATGGTCGCCCAGGCGCCGGCATTTTTCGCCATTGTGGCTTTTTCCGCTGAACCCACAGTGCCGATCAAATGCGCACCCAGCGCTTTTGCCCACTGACAGGCGATTAACCCGACGCCGCCGGCGGCAGCATGAAACAGGAAGGTCTCACCGGCGCTGATTTTATAGGTCTGGCGCAACAGATATTGCGTGGTGAGTCCTTTCAGAAAGCTGGCTGCGCCCTGCTCAAAGCTGATGGCTTCCGGAAGATGCATCAGGCGATCTTCCGCCACGTTGTGCACGTCACTGTAAGCACCCATAGCCGCCATGCAGTAGACCACGCGATCGCCGGGTTTAAACAGGGTCACACCATGGCCTACGCGCGACACCACGCCCGCGGCTTCTGTCCCCAGGCCTGAGGGAAAATCGGCAACCGGATAGAGCCCGCTGCGAACATAAGTATCGATGTAATTAATCCCGATAGCGCGATTTTCAACCTGCACTTCATGTTCAGCGGGGTCAGCAGGTTCAAAATCCGTCCACGCTAAAACGTCCGGACCGCCATGTGCGCTGAACTGAATACGCTTTGCCATTCTGACTCCTGTGATTGTTTCATCATGAGGGTGAGGCACGCACCCCAACTAAGGTATACTTGCGCGTCCCCACAGAAGATCGGTAATGCATTCACTATGGCAGGAAATAAACCCACCAACAAATCGAACGAAACGCAGGATCGCCAGCTCGCAGGCGTGAAAATGCCCCCGCATTCTCTGGAAGCGGAGCAGTCGGTGCTCGGTGGGTTAATGCTGGATAACGAGCGCTGGGATAACGTCTCTGAGCGCGTCGTCGCGAATGACTTTTACAACCGCTCGCATCGGCTGATTTTTTCCGAGATGCAGCGGCTGCTGGAAAACAGCAAACCCATTGACCTGATTACGCTCTCCGAATCGCTGGAAACCCGTGGTGAACTGGAGATGGCGGGCGGATTCGCCTATCTGGCTGAACTGGCGAAAAACACCCCGAGCGCGGCAAACATTGGCGCGTATGCTGACATCGTGCGTGAACGTGCGGTGGTGCGTGAGATGATCTCCGTCGCCAACCAGATTGCCGATGCCGGTTACGATCCGCAGGGACGTAACAGCGAAGAGCTGCTCGATTTTGCCGAGTCGAACGTCTTTAAAATTGCGGAAGCGCGCGCGGATAAAGATGCTGGCCCGAAAAACATTGAGCAGATTCTGGAATCGACCGTCTCCCGTATCGAATCGCTCTATCAGACGCCGCACGATGGTGTCACCGGCGTCGATACCGGCTATCAGGATCTGAATAAAAAGACCGCAGGCCTGCAGGGCTCTGACCTGATTATTGTCGCCGCACGTCCGTCGATGGGTAAAACCACCTTTGCGATGAACCTGTGCGAAAACGCCGCCATGCTGCAGGAAAAGCCGGTGCTGATATTCAGTCTGGAGATGCCCAGCGAGCAGATCATGATGCGTATGCTGGCTTCGCTCTCCCGCGTCGATCAGACCCGCATCCGAACCGGACAGCTGGATGATGAGGACTGGGCGCGAATCTCCGGCACCATGGGCATCCTGCTGGAGAAGAAAAACATGTACATTGATGACTCTTCTGGCCTGACGCCTACCGAAGTGCGTTCGCGCGCCCGGCGCATCTACCGTGAAAACGGTGGCTTAAGCATGATCATGATCGACTACTTACAGCTGATGCGTGTGCCGGCGCTGTCGGACAACCGTACGCTGGAAATTGCGGAGATCTCCCGCTCGCTGAAAGCGCTGGCCAAAGAGCTGAATGTACCGGTGGTGGCGCTGTCGCAGCTCAACCGCTCACTGGAACAGCGTGCTGACAAGCGTCCGGTCAACTCGGATCTGCGTGAATCGGGCTCGATCGAGCAGGATGCGGATTTGATCATGTTTATCTACCGCGATGAGGTTTACCACGAAAACAGCGATCTCAAAGGGATCGCCGAGATCATTCTGGGTAAACAGCGTAATGGTCCCATCGGTACGGTACGTCTGACCTTTAACGGTCAGTGGTCGCGCTTTGATAACTACGCGGGCCCGCAATACGACGACGAATAATCGCCGGTTTGTGCTGTCATGCACGATCTGTGCATGACAGCACCCATCATCAGAAAATAGTGTTGGACAACCTCTCGGGTAATCGGGTTATCTGTAATAAAGCGACGCCTGGACCGATGTGGAAACGGAATGACTCACGTAGACGATTACGACCTTAAAATCCTCACTTTATTACAATCTAACGGCCGTCTGACCAATCAGGAACTCAGCGATCTGGTCGGCCTTTCCGCCTCACAATGTTCCCGCCGCCGTATCAATCTGGAACAGGCTAATCTCATCCTGGGTTATCACGCCCGGCTGTCGCCCGATGCGATCGGACTTGGCATGGTGGGATTAATCGAGGTGCGCTTAATTAACCACACCGCAGAATATGTCGAGAGCTTTCACCGCATGGTGGAGCAGGAGCAGGCGATCGTGGATGCTTACAAAACGACCGGCGACGCTGACTATCTGCTTAAAGTGGCAGTGGCCGATCTCAATTCTCTCAGTGCACTAATCAGCCAGTTAGTCGCGGGCCACCAGAGTGTTTCCCATGTGAAAACCTCGGTAGTACTGGGACGAATGAAAGAGAACGGGCTGATGATGATCCCCGGAGAGAAGACGCGCTAAAAAGGTGCGTGATGTGCGGTTTTGGTGCACACTTGCGGCAATAAATGCAAGTAACGCGCATGTTAACGGACTTTAATGCATAGGTTGATGGTGCAGGCCAGAATTTGTGCACACGTTTCCGTTATAAAGCGCCTTAGATATCAAAAGGATATCGCGGGCACTTCGTTTACAGCCGTTAAGGGTTGTGACGCTGGTGTGTTTTTTGCATAGAAACGGCATCTTTTGCACTGAGAAAACCTCCATGGATAACATCGCAGAACCCTCCCGCGTCCCACATTCGCGCATTGAAGATGCGCTGGCGATGGTGCTCGGCACCCTGATGGTCTCGTTCGGCGTCATTATGCTGAAACAGGCGGGCGCGCTGACCGGCAGCACCGCAGGCATCGCCTTTCTGATCAGTTATCTCTCGCCGCTTTCGTTTGGCAGCGCGTTCTTCCTGATCAACATCCCTTTTTACTGGCTGGCGGTAAAACGCATGGGCTGGGAATTTACCCTTAAAACGTTCTGTGCCGTCGGACTGGTATCGCTGTTTACCCAGCTGCACCCGCTGTTCGTCCACTTTTCTGACCTTAACCCCTTCTATGCGACACTGTTCGGTAACGTCATCATGGGAATCGGGTTTATAGTGTTATTTCGTCATAAGGCGAGCCTGGGCGGCATCAATATTCTGGCCCTGTGGCTACAGGATCGCTTTGGGATCCGCGCGGGTAAACTGCAAATGGCGGTTGATACCTGCGTCGTGCTGGCCTCACTGTTTGTGGTGAGCGGCCCCATCCTGCTTGCGTCTATTGCGGGCGCGGTGATCCTGAATCTGATAATTGCAATGAACCATCGTCCGGGACGCTATCGGGTTTAATCCGCCTCTGACCTCTGGACCAATCATGGAGACCTACACCGTGTTTCAAAACGTTGATGCCTATGCTGGCGATCCGATTCTGTCGTTGATGGAAGCGTTCAAACAAGATCCACGCGAACACAAAGTTAACCTGAGTATCGGGCTCTATTACGACGAACAGAATATCATCCCGCAGCTGAAGGCCGTCGCCGCTGCCGAAGAGCAGATCTATGCTGAGCCGCATCAGGCTTCCCTCTATCTGCCGATGGAAGGGCTGAACAGTTACCGCAGTGCGATTGCACCACTGCTGTTTGGTGCCGATCATCCGGTGTTAAACGCGGGCCGGATTGCATCGATTCAGACGCTGGGTGGTTCTGGCGCGCTGAAAGTGGGCGCGGATTTCCTGAGGCGCTACTTCCCGCAATCTGCAGTCTGGGTCAGCGATCCGACCTGGGAAAACCACATCGCGATCTTTAATGGCGCAGGTTTTGAGGTCAATACCTATCCCTGGTATGACGCAGAGACCCACAGTGTGCGATTTGATGCCTTCATCAGCACGCTGAAAACCTTGCCTGCGCAGAGCATCGTGCTGCTGCATCCCTGCTGCCATAACCCGACCGGCGCTGACCTGACTGATGCGCAGTGGGATCAGACCGTTGAGGTGCTGAAAGCACAGCAGCTGATTCCTTTCCTTGATATCGCCTATCAGGGCTTTGGTGCCGGTATGCAGCAGGACGCTTATGCACTGCGTGCGGTCGCGGCGGCGGGTCTGCCTGCGCTGGTCAGTAACTCCTTCTCCAAAATCTTTTCGCTCTATGGCGAGCGCGTAGGCGGTCTCTCCATCGTCTGTGACAGCGCCGAAGAGTCAGCGCGCGTACTGGGCCAGTTGAAAGCCACCGTTCGCCGCAACTACTCCAGCCCGCCTAACTTTGGTGCGCAGGTGGTTGCGCGCGTTCTCAATGATGAGGCACTGAAAGCCAGCTGGCTGGCTGAAGTGGAAGCGATGCGTCTGCGTATTCTCGCGATGCGTCAGTCGCTGGTGGATGTGCTGAGTACCGCGCTGCCAGGTAAAAACTTTGACTACCTGCTGAAACAGCGTGGCATGTTCAGCTATACCGGCCTGAGTGCGCAACAGGTCGATCGTCTGCGTAACGAGTTTGGCATCTATCTGGTGGGCAGCGGCCGCATGTGTGTGGCCGGTCTGAACAGCAAAAACGTGCATCAGGTCGCTGAAGCCTTTGCCGCCGTGATGTAATGGCTGTCTGGCTGTAAATTAAACCGTCAGGGTTCGCTCTGGCGGTTTTTTTATGGGTCAGGGTTTACCTTTCGGCGTCATGCTGCACACTTAAACGGGATAACCGTTTCAGGAATACGCTATGTGGCATCAACAAACTATTACGCTGAGCGCGAAGCCGCGTGGATTTCATCTGGTCACCGATGAGATCGTCAACTCGCTCTCCGGACTGCGTGATATCAAAACCGGTCTGCTGCATCTGCTGTTACAGCACACCTCGGCGTCGTTAACCTTAAATGAGAATTGTGACCCGACGGTGCGCAGCGACATGGAGCAGCATTTCATGCGGCATGTGCCGGAGAACGCACCTTATCAGCATGACTACGAAGGGCGTGACGATATGCCGGCGCATATCAAATCATCGATTGTAGGCGTTTCGCTGTTATTGCCGGTTCAGCGGGGGCGTCTGGTGCTGGGCACCTGGCAGGGTATCTGGCTGGGCGAGCATCGCATTGAGGGCGGTGCCAGGCGGATTGTCGCTACGTTACAAGGGGAGTCGTAATGAATAACTCAGATTTATTGACCTACTGCATGAGCAAGCCGGGCGCGGAGCAGAGCGTCCACAGTGACTGGAAGGCAACGCAGATTAAAAGCAACGGTGTGCTGTTTGCAATGGTGCATGAGGCAAAAGGGCGGCCAGCCGTTTCGCTGAAATCGACGCCTGCGCTGGCCGAATTACTGCGCGAAGAGCATAGCGACATCATTCCCAGTGAGCATCTGAACAAGTCACACTGGAGCACGCTGTTTCTGGACGGCTCGCTGAAAGATTCGCAGATTTACTATCTGGTCGATGCTTCATTCCAGCAGGTTGCGGCTGCCCGATAAACGGCAATAAAAAAACCCTCTTACCCGAGCAAGAGGGTGTCAGATCTGACGGGTTACGCAGCAGGCTGCTCGCGCAGGGTATTGATGTCGATAACAAAGCGGTATTTCACATCGCTTTTCAGCATGCGCTCATAGGCTTCGTTAATCTGATCCATCGCGATCAGTTCAATGTCTGACGTAATGCCATGCTCACCACAGAAATCGAGCATCTCCTGGGTTTCTGCGATGCCGCCAATCAGTGAACCGGCGATGCTGCGACGCTTGAAGATCAGGTTAAACACCTGTGGTGCCGGGTGATCGTGCTCCGGTGCACCGACCAGCGTCATGTTGCCGTCCAGTTTCAGCAGGGTGATGAACGGGTTGAGATCGTGCTGAGCAGCCACGGTGTTCAGAATGAAGTCAAAGCTGTTCGCGTGCTGCGCCATCTGCTCTGGATCTTTAGAAATCACCACTTCATCGGCACCCAGACGTTTGCCATCTTCAATTTTGGACGGCGAGGTGGTGAACAGCACCACATGTGCGCCCATTGCATGGGCAATTTTCACGCCCATATGACCCAGGCCGCCTAAACCGACGATACCCACTTTCTTGCCAGGACCGACATTCCAGTGACGCAGCGGTGAGTAGGTGGTGATACCGGCACACAGCAGCGGTGCAACGCCCGCCAGCTCCAGGTTCTCCGGAATGCGCAGCACAAAGCTCTCATCAACCACCATCGACGTTGAGTAACCGCCGTAGGTAATGGCGCCGGTTTCACGATCTTCGCCGTTATAGGTGCCGACAAAGCCGTTTTCACAATACTGCTCCAGACCCTGCTGACAGCTCGGACAGCTGCGGCATGAATCGACCATACAGCCGACGCCGACCAGATCGCCGACTTTATATTTCTGCGTCTGCGGGCCAACAGCGGTCACGCGACCGACAATTTCATGACCCGGAACCACAGGGAAAATGGTGTTTTTCCACTCATTACGGGCCTGGTGCAGGTCTGAGTGGCAAACGCCACAGAACAGCACTTCAAGCTGAACGTCATGGGCGCGCAGCTCACGCGGCTTAAAATCGAACGGTGCCAGTTTAGATTTTGCATCCTGAGCAGCATACGCATGCGTAATATTCATGGTGTCTCCAGTTTCGATGTGTCGTGAGTGTTATTCGATGAAGTGCAGCAGCGTTAATGTGCTGCGAAAACAGGGCGACGCCAGGGACGTGCCAAAGAGGAACTGCTTAAGGATAGTCAGCCTGGGGAAAAGCGTATATGCCTATACATGTCTGAATCTTGCCTGATTCTGCATTTTTCTGGCTGAATCAGCAGATGTCATGAAAAGGCCCGCACGCGGCGGGCCTGCAGGAATTACTTCTGTAACAGAGGCTTCAGGAAACGTGCAGTATGGGATTTCTCACACTCCGCCACGGTTTCTGGCGTGCCGGCAACCAGGATTTCACCGCCGCCGCTGCCGCCTTCCGGACCGAGATCCACAATCCAGTCTGCGGTTTTGACCACGTCAAGATTGTGCTCAATGACCACGATGGTGTTGCCCTGATTGCGCAGCTGATGCAGCACTTCCAGCAGCTGCTGGATATCGGCAAAGTGCAGACCGGTGGTCGGCTCATCAAGAATATAGAGTGTCTGACCGGTGCCGCGCTTCGACAGTTCACGCGCCAGCTTCACACGCTGGGCTTCACCGCCGGACAGGGTCGTGGCGGACTGACCGAGGCGGATATAGGTAAGACCCACATCGATCAGCGTCTGCAACTTACGCGCCAGCGCCGGCACGGCATCGAAGAACTCACGTGCTTCTTCGATAGTCATCTCCAGCACTTCGTGAATGCTCTTGCCTTTGTACTTCACTTCCAGCGTTTCACGGTTATAGCGTTTGCCTTTGCACTGGTCGCACGGCACATAAATGTCCGGCAGGAAGTGCATTTCGACTTTCAGCACACCATCGCCCTGACAGGCTTCACAACGTCCGCCTCGAACGTTAAAGCTGAAGCGACCCGGATTATAGCCACGCGAACGCGCTTCCGGCACGCCCGCAAACAGTTCACGCACCGGCGTGAAGATGCCGGTATAGGTGGCTGGGTTGGAGCGCGGTGTACGACCAATCGGGCTCTGATCAATGTCGATCACTTTGTCGAAGTGCTCCAGTCCCGCCACTTCGCGGTAAGGTGCCGGTTCGGCGATGGTTGCACCATTCAGCGCTCGCTGGGCAATCGGGAACAGCGTATCGTTGATCAGGGTCGATTTACCCGAGCCGGAAACACCGGTAATGCAGGTGAAAAGCCCGACCGGCAGCGTCAGCGTGACATCTTTGAGGTTGTTGCCGCGTGCGCCGGTAATCTTCAGCACTTTGGCCGGATCGCCTTTGACGCGTTCCTCTGGCACCGTAATACCCCGCTTGCCGCTCAGGAACTGGCCCGTCAGTGACGCGTCTTCCGCCATAATCTGATCGACGGTACCTTCAGCCACCACCTGGCCGCCATGGACGCCTGCACCCGGACCGATGTCGATGACATGATCAGCGGCACGAATCGCATCTTCATCATGCTCAACCACGATCACGGTGTTACCGAGGTCTCGCAGATGAATCAGGGTGCCAAGCAGACGTTCGTTGTCGCGCTGATGCAGGCCGATTGAAGGCTCATCCAGCACATACATGACACCGACCAGGCCGGCACCGATCTGGCTGGCCAGACGGATACGCTGCGCTTCTCCACCGGACAGGGTCTCGGCGGAACGGGACATCGAGAGATAGTTCAGGCCGACGTTGACCAGGAAACTCAGGCGATCGCCAATCTCTTTCAGAATCTTCTCGGCGATCTGCGCGCGCTGGCCGCTGAGCTTCATATTTTCAAAGAAGGACATCGCATGGCCGATGCTCATCTCAGAGATGGTCGGCAGCGTAGTATTCTCGACGAAGACGTGGCGCGCTTCACGACGCAGACGGGTGCCTTCACAGCTGGCACAGGCGCGGTTGCTGATAAATTTCGCCAGCTCTTCGCGTACCGCTGAAGACTCGGTCTCTTTGTAGCGGCGCTCCATGTTATTGAGCACGCCCTCAAACGGATGACGGCGAACAGACGTATCGCCGCGATCGTTGATGTACTTAAATTCGATGCTCTCTTTGCCTGAACCGTAGAGAATCACTTTCTGCACGTTCTCGGGCAGGCTGCCGAACGACGCTTCGATATCAAAATCGAGGTGCTCCGCCAGCGAACGCAGCATCTGGAAGTAGTAGAAATTGCGCCGATCCCAGCCACGGATTGCGCCGCCTGCCAGAGAAAGTTCAGGATTCTGCACCACGCGGTCAGGATCGAAGTATTGCTGTACGCCCAGGCCGTCGCAGGTTGGACAGGCGCCTGCCGGGTTGTTAAACGAGAACAGGCGCGGCTCCAGCTCGCTCATGCTGTAACCACAGATGGGGCAGGCGAAGTTAGCCGAGAAGAGCAGCTCTTCTGCGGCGCTGTCATCCATGTCCGCCACGATAGCCGTGCCGCCGGAGAGCTCCAGTGTGGTTTCAAACGACTCCGCCAGACGGGTCGCCAGATCGTCACGCACTTTAAAGCGGTCAATCACCACTTCAATGGTGTGCTTCTTCTGCAGCTCAAGTTTCGGCGGATCGGAGAGGTCACACACTTCGCCATCGATACGTGCACGGATGTAGCCCTGCGTCGCCAGATTTTCCAGCGTCTTGGTGTGCTCACCCTTGCGATCTTTCACCACCGGTGCCAGCAGCATCAGGCGACGGCCTTCCGGCTGGGAAAGCACCTGATCCACCATCTGGCTCACGGTCTGCGCCGCCAGCGGCACATCATGATCCGGGCAGCGCGGTTCGCCTACGCGGGCAAACAGCAGACGCAGATAATCGTGAATCTCAGTGATGGTTCCCACGGTTGAACGTGGGTTATGCGAGGTGGATTTCTGTTCGATGGAAATGGCGGGCGACAAACCTTCGATATGATCGACGTCCGGCTTCTCCATTAACGAAAGAAACTGGCGCGCATACGCAGAGAGCGACTCTACATAGCGGCGCTGACCTTCCGCATACAGCGTATCAAACGCCAGTGAGGATTTACCTGAACCTGACAGGCCGGTCACCACAATGAGTTTGTCGCGTGGGATAGTCAGGTTGATGTTTTTCAAATTATGGGTGCGGGCACCACGAACTTCGATCTTATCCATTCACCTTTCCCGGATTAGCAGCACTCACCGCGCCTTGCCGACACGGCCAGAATAAACGTGTCATTATGGCACAAAAAATAGACTGAATAAATATCCAGTACTCTTGCGCGCCAGAACAGAGAGCGTTAAAACTGGAACCCCGCTCGAAAGTGGGAAACAGTCCGCAGGACGTGTTAGAATTGATAGATTAGACTGTATGCATTAACTCATCGGGAGACAGCAACATGGCCAGTCGTGGCGTTAACAAAGTGATTCTTGTCGGGAATCTGGGTCAGGATCCGGAAGTACGTTACATGCCAAATGGTGGCGCTGTTGCCAACATTACGCTGGCTACGTCAGAGAGCTGGCGCGACAAGCAGACCGGTGAAAATAAAGAGATCACTGAGTGGCACCGTGTGGTGCTGTTTGGCAAACTGGCTGAAGTCGCAGGCGAATACCTGAAAAAAGGTTCGCAGGTTTACATCGAAGGCCAGCTGCGTACCCGTAAATGGCAGGATCAGGGCGGCCAGGAACGTTACACCACCGAAGTCGTGGTTAACGTTGGCGGCACCATGCAGATGCTGGGTGGACGTCAGCAGGGTGGAAATGCGGGTGCACCAGCAGGTGGCGGCGCGCAGGGTGGCAACAACAATGGCTGGGGTCAGCCGCAGCAGCCGCAGGGCAATAACAACCAGTTCAGTGGCGGCGCGCAGTCTCGTCCGCAGCAGCCACAGAGCGCACCGGCCAGCAATAACAACGAACCCCCAATGGATTTCGACGACGATATTCCATTCTGATTTCGCTGGCTGGAATTTCTCTGGCTAAAGAGTGCAAAAAGCCCGCTTATGCGGGCTTTTTTTATGCGCGGCTTTTGCGGCCTGTTACGACCATTCTGCCAGAATGGCCTCCGTGCTCAGCACACGCGGCACGTTGCCGGGGATCAGCAGTGAAGCCCACACCTCATTGTGCTGGTTAATCAGCGCATCGGCGCTGACCCAGCGGCGATCTGCCGTGGTGTGTGCATCCGCAGCGACGGTGATGGCATAGCCCGCACTGGCTCCGACTTTTATTGTGGTATCCAGGCAGTAGTCTGTGGCACAGCCGCACACCACAAATTCCTTAATCGCCAGCCTTTCTAACAGCGCGCCCAGCTCGGTTTGCCAGAAGCTGTCGCAGGCGGTTTTCGTGATGTAGTGCGCGCCAGCAGGCTGAGCGATTTCCGGCAGCAGCTCAAACGCTTCATTCCCCTCACACATCGTGCCTTCACGATGTTGTATAAAGAGGGTGATGTCGGCGCGTGCGGTCAGCCGGTTAATCTGCGCCACTCGTCCCGCTTTATCGAAGCGTGGCGTGCTGAATACGCCATTCTGCATATCGACAACCAATACCACCCGCTGTGCCATGCTTAACTCCATCTGGTTTAAAAAAACAGTGTTACCTGCGGCGTGATGGATAGCAATCTTTTGCATTTCCACCCTGGTCACAGGCATGCTTAACCCACTGGTTAAATAAGGAGAGAGAAGTGGACAGTGTTCCGGCGAGTTTCCCCTATGAAAAAGATCGCGCCCGCTTTCAGCAACTCGCAGAGCTGCCTGGTGTGGAGCTTTATCAGGCTCACATCTCCCGCTACGCCTTTGAACCGCATACCCATGAAGCTTTCGGAATTGGCACTATCGAAGCGGGTGCACAGCGCTTTCGCTATCGTGGCACTGAATATACGGCGCCGGAGAACTCGCTGGTCATGATGAATCCGGATGAGCTGCACACCGGTGAGTCCGCTTGCGAAGAGGGCTGGCGCTATCAGATGATCTACATTCAGCCGCAGCTGATGGACGAACTGACCGGCGATCGCGGCTGGTGGTTTAATGAGGCGCTGCTGACCGATTCACGTGTGGCGCAACCGCTCTCCCGAAAACTTGCCGCACTCTGGCAGGCGGAGTCTGAACTGGCACGTCAGAGCCTGATCGCGGAACTGCTGCTGCAGATCCGTCCGCTGGCATGCATGTCTTCACAGGGCAGACCCGACACCCGGCATCGTTTTGATCAGGTAAAAGATTTCCTGCGCGACAACCTTGCTGAACCCGTGCGGCTGGATGAGCTGGCAGCGCTGGCATCGTTATCGCCATGGCACTTTTTACGCGCTTTTCGCCAGCACTATCACGTGACGCCCCATCAGATGCTGATGGCTTTCCGGCTCTATGACGCCAAGCAAAGGCTGGCTCAGGGAGAAGCGGCCGCCAGCGTCGCGGCGGCGGTGGGATTAACCGATCAGGCTCATCTCACCCGCGCTTTTGCCAATCGGTACGGCATCACGCCGGGCCGCTATCAGAAGCAGGTGCGCCAATCCTGATATCACCGCAATCTGCTACAAGCATTCCCCGCCCGAACCCGCCACACTCTGTCAAAAAGCTATATAAGGAAGGAATCATGTTTGCTGGTGTCATGTTTGCCGTCACCGCCGGGCTGATGTGGGGGCTGATCTTTGTCGGGCCACTGCTGGTGCCTGACTACCCCGGCGCGCTGCAGTCGGCGGGACGCTATGTGGCGTTTGGATTGATTGCGCTGCCGCTGGCCTGGCATGGTCGTCATCGCCTGCGTCAGCTGGCTCGCGCCGACTGGCTTGAGGCCGTAAAACTCTCGCTGGTGGGAAACCTCTTCTACTATGCGTTTCTGGCGAACGCCATTCAGCGCACTGGCGGCCCGGTCTCGACCATGATTATTGGCACACTGCCGGTGGTGATCGCCGTGACGGCCAATCTCTGTTACGGCCATCTTGAAGGAAGATTGCCGTGGCGGCGGCTGTTTCCGGCGCTTGTCATGATGGCGGCCGGCTTACTCTGCGTAAACGCGGCGGAGCTAAAAAGTCAGGGCCAGTTGCTTGATCTGAGCCGTTATCTCACAGGTATCGTGCTGGCGCTACTGGCCGTAGTCTGCTGGACCTGGTATCCGCTGCGTAATGCCCGCTGGCTGCGCACACATCCCGAGCTGCGGCCGTCGACCTGGGCCACCGCGCAGGGTCTGGTCACATTGCCCATGGCGTTGATCATGTATGCGCTGGTCAGTGTGCAGCTCACCTGGCTACAGCCCGACTTTTCGTTGCCATTTGGGCCGCGTCCCGGCGTGTTTATCTCTCTGATGCTGACCATTGGCCTGCTCTGCTCCTGGCTCGGCACCTTATGCTGGAACGCTGCCAGCCAGCGTCTGCCGACCGTATTGATGGGGCCACTGATCGTTTTCGAGATTCTTTTTGGCCTGTTGTGGACTTTTCTCTGGTATCAAAGCTGGCCACCGCAGCTCACTGTGACCGGCATTGTTTGTCTGCTGGCTGGGGTGCTGTGGGCAATGCGTATTAAACCTCAACCTCTTGTGGTCTCATTGAACGAGTAAACCGCAACGTCCATCCAAATCGCTCTGCCGCGCGAACAGCATGTCGCGCGGCTTTTTAAGATTAAACCCTATGCCGATTTGCACGCTCTCCGACAGATTTATGCCGCGAAATCGATTTCATTCCACCAGGTGATAGTACCGTCTCCCGCAATTGTCTCTCTCATCCCCCATTTTTAAGTGAAAAAACGGTACTTACGGTCTGCGGAGAACACGCCTTTTCGGGTCTGACAGTGTTTTATTGCTCAGATATCGGTCATTAATCAGGAAAAATAGCGCAACATTATGGACGTTATGCTTTCTCTCACGGCTTTTTATTGCATGGTGGCACTGAGAACGAGAGGCGAAAAACCACCATTAACTTCACTCAGTGATAAATGAGTAAGAGAATTCCGCCTTTGCGTTATTAATTAAAGATTAATCTCTGGCATCAATGATGCGCAATGATGAGAGTGAAAAGAGAAGCGCGTAACGTTAGTGATAAGGAGCAATAAACTATTTATCCCGGATTAATCCTGGAGAAAGTTTATGCAATAAACCCATCATCGGAAATTAAAGCGCAGCCGCAGAATTTGAGTCAGGGCCACCGTTAACTTAAAACGGCGACGGCTGTTTTTCGCACGATGTTTAAAGCAGCTTAATAGTATTAAGCAGAATTAGTTCCGACGATTAGCTGGGCTTACGTAAGAAATAGAGGGCCCAATCCCGTGTCAACGAGATTGGGAAGGGAAGAATAGGCGTAGAATGCGAGACTTTTGCTGTTGTGAATCAATTTTACCGCAAAAAAAGAAGCTTAGCCGTGAAGCCATTCATTAGTTATAAATGGAGCGGAAAAGGGTGCCGCAATTGTCCTGTTAAATGATCTTCATCTCTTCTGGTAAGAACAAATCTCAGCGTTAAGTCTAAAAAGCGCGGTAGCATTGGGTTTAGCGGTTCTCCGTGCCTGACGGATAATGGTACACACTGCGACTGATATCTAATAGTCTGCAGCTACGGCGTGTACCGATGTCGAAGGTGGCCTGCAGGAAATCCACAGCCTGACGTTTTTCATTTGTCGTAAAGAAGTGCTTCAGAACGCTCTGCAGCATCTCTTTATCGGAGTTGAGCGTCTGCAACTCACGCGTGATGTTTTGCAGTTTTTCTTCCAGCTCCTTGATTTTTCTGCCTTCTTCCGAAGACAACCCAGAAAACTTCTTTTTCCAGCTATAGAACGTGGCTTCAGAGATACCTAACTCTTCACAGATCTCTCTGACTTTCACGCCCGATTCAGAAGCTTTAATGGCATTTGTGATTTGATCTTCGCTGTATCGTGACTTTCTCATAAATGCTCTTACCTTTCTTATCGATTAATGGATGAGAATGACTTTAATAATTTCTGGCACTGTAAGGTTTTATTAAGGCAGTATTAAAGTGCGCGAATTGAATTGCGAAGCCTAAATTAAGATATTTAGAAGAAATATCATCATGGGATAAATCTTATTTTATTCTTATCGGGGGGGCGTACCTTCCTGGAGGGGCATTTTTGTTATAAATTCATCGCATCCAAAATACGAAATAAATACAACGTATGCGGGATATTTAGCCTGAGCGATGTGATTAATATGGCGGTCAGGCGCTTTAGGGTTGTTTTATTTTCAGCCTGAAATCGTTTCCATTTGAAGTGATTCGCACCATTTATAATAAGAATTATCCTGAATTCACTCTCCGGATTATGACTTGCATCTCAATTTTCGGACCAGTTTGGTCTGAAGTCTTACATTTTCGCCAGGCCCACTGAGCGCTTATTAATTCGTTACAGGGATGTTGTACCGAAGCGGTTGTAGTTGAGTAATACTAAGGAAGAGTCGATGAAATTGAGCGTAATGTCTAATGCCGCCTGGATGATGTCTGAGAAGATCATCTCCGTTTTTGGCGTCATTTTTGTGACGTCTTACGTGGCGAAGTCTTTTGGCCCAACGGTGTTTGGTCAGATGGCGTTTTCAACCTCACTATTTGCGATGGTGCAAACCGTTGCGATTTTTGGCACCGAAACCATTCTGTTTAAGCGCGTCAGCAAAAATGCGTCAAAAGGCCTGCGCCTGATGACCATTGCCCGTACGCTGCGAATGGTGTTATTGCTGGTCACTTCGGTGCCAGTCTTAATCTGGGTCTGGTACAACATGCAGGAAAATTTCCTGGCGTTTGCACTGGCCTCATTTGTTGCCTCCGTTTTTGTCACCCAGGACACCTTTAGCGTTTATAACAACGCGCGTCTTGCTTCGCGTCTTAACACCATTGCTAACGCCGTGGGCATGCTGCTGAGTTTCAGCATCAGCTTTATCGTCGCCTGGCTGCGTCTCAATCCACTCTGGCTGACGCTGTCGATTGTCGCCGTCACGCTGGTGCCTTACCTGATCAAGCGTCGCAACTTTTATCAGGACCATCAGGATCAGATGCCGCCCCGCGAGAAGCGTACCGCTTATCTGCGCTATCTGATGTATGCCGGACTGCCGCTGGCCATCTCCAGCATCTTTATTTCGGTGCAGGTCAAAGCCGCACAGATGTTTCTGGCAGGCACGGCTCCCGCCCGCGATCTGGGTCTGTTTGCGGCGGCGAATACCATTTCCGCTTCCTGGATTTTTATCCCGGTAGCGCTCATCACCTCCTGCTTCACTGAGATCTTCAGGGAGCGCGGTGAGGTCGCCATTAAGCTGGCTGCGCGGCTCAATGGTTACGTTATGGGTGTTTCATTGTTGATGCTGCTTGTTATTTCGCTGTATGGCGAGCGGATCATCATTGCGTTGTACGGACCGGCATACACACAGTCAGGAAGTCTCATTACGTTGCTGTCGATAGCGACCAGCTTTTCGGCAATGGGGACCGTAGCGTATCGCTACATGGTCAAAGAGGGAGGATTTAACTACTTACTGAGGAAAATCATCTGCCTGATGGTCATCAGTCTGCCGCTCTCCTGGTGGTTGATCCAGGGTCACGGCATCATGGGGGCCGCGTGGAGCGTTTTCCTTTCAGAACTTTTGTCCCTGACCGTAATGAATTACTTCTTTAAAAACGGCGTCATTCAAAAGATTCAGGTTTCCTCACTCAACTACAAAACATACAAATGAGGTCAGATATGCTCAAGTTGAAAGAAGAACTCAGAAGAAGTGTGCAGTACTTTATTAAGAAGATGCCCTGGGCTTATCAGGACCGCATTTACTACTTCCACAAGTTCAGAAAGCTGCCCAATCTGCGTCAGCCAAAAGTGTTCAATGAGAAGGTGCTGTACCGTAAGTTTATCTTCGGCGATTACCAGAATTACGGTCGTCTGTCTGATAAGTACTCGGTGCGCGAATTCATTGCTGAAAAAATCGGTAATGAATACCTGATTCCGTTGGTACACGAAACCACTGACCCGACAACGCTGAACAGCTTACCCTGCTGGAAGGGGACGGTGATCAAGCCGAACCACGCCTCCAACATGGTTGAGATTTTGCTGGAAGAGCCGGATGCCCTGCGCAAGCAGCAGATCATTCATGACTGCTATCGCTGGCTGAAGACTGACTTTGCCAACGAAGCGCGTGAGATTCACTATCGCTACATCAAGCCACGTATCCTGGTTGAGAAGTACATTGGTGATGGCAAGAGCGCGCCGATTGATTACAAGTTCCATATGTTCAACAAGCGGGATGGCAAGTTCGAATATGTGCTGCAGGTGATCTACAACCGCTGTCAGCCGCTGCTGTCGATGAATTTCTACGTGAACAACCTCAACGAGGCCTATCACAAAATTCGCGATACCGGTCTGGATGTGTCACCGATTATGCCGTCACTGGAACATGCGCTCGAACTGAGTAAAAAACTGGCCAGTGATTTCGACTACGTACGTGTGGACTGGTATATCCATGACGAAAGGATCTACTTTGGCGAACTGACCTTCACCCCAGGTGCAGGACTGGTCACCGGCTTAGATCGTGGTTTAAATCAGATGATGGGAGATATGTGGATTCAGGACCGCCGCGGAACGCAGAGCCCGGGCGCTACCGTGCAGGATGTTAATATTCCTGCCATGTTGAAGAAAATTTAAGCACACACAGCAATATAAAAAACCCCGCTTAGCGGGGTTTTTTATGCGCAAAATTCAGGCAATCAATCAGGGCATCGGCCAGTCAGCAGGCGCCTGGCTCATTGCTTCAATAAAGGCATGCTTTGAGATTTCCACGAAGTTATGCACGTTATCCATACTCAGGGTAATGCCCATCAGACCGGTGACAAACCAGCAGGTCATGCCTAAACCAATCCCGCCACACATAAATGCCATTACGTGACGGCTATCCTGACGAAGTTTGGTTTTCAGGGTGCTGGCAAAAAACATCATGACTGCGCTCAGCAATTCCCAACGCATAACAAGAAAACTGGTGGTTAACGTAGCCATTGGCCGGACCTCAATATCAACAGGTAATCCTGACAATCTGCGGACATCACCGGCGACAAAAAAGTGTGTCAGGGAAGACTTTTTTGCCGTCAAACCAGGTTTAAAGTGTGACTTGGGTCACATTATATCACCCGATTTTAAATTTTGAACAAAATTTACACGGGTGTGGCAGTGACACGAAGGAAGGGTAAGCAGCAGAAGAAGAACGGCGGAAAAATCAGTCAGATGCGCCCAGGGCGGGCGCAACGGAGAATCAGCGAACCGGGCAACACTCGCCGGTGGTGCGCTGGGTAAAGCTATTGATTGGATCGTTATAGCCAAAACCTGGCAGGCGAGGGCGCTGAATCGCCTGACGACGCATGGTGTGCCGATAAGCGGTTGGCGTCTGTGCAAACTGACGACGAAACACGCGGGAAAAGGTCTGCTGCGAGTCATAGCCATACTGCATCGCAATATCAAACACCGGTCGCTGTGTCTGTGACAAAGCTTCAGCTGCCAGCGTCAGGCGGCGCTCACGAATATAGCCACCCAGCGTTTGTTTCGTTACGGAACGGAACATACGCTGCAGATGCCATTTCGAATAGCCCGATTTGGCCGCAACTTCATCAATCGACAAGCTCTTATCCAGGTTCTGGTCAATCCAGTGCGTCAGGGAATGAATGATCTCTTCTTGCATCATGGCCTCATCCTTCTGGTGTTTAATAAACGCTAATGGGAGTTTAGGGGTTTCGATGGAGAGCAAGTATAATTCCTCAAGTTAACTTGAGGTAAAGAGCCTGATGAAAAAAGAACGCAACTATCCAAAACCGGTTTTAACACCGGGTGAAGTGGCGCGCCGTAGCGGTGTGGCGGTCTCGGCGCTGCACTTCTATGAGACAAAAGGATTGATCTCCAGCACGCGAAATAGCGGCAATCAGCGGCGATACAGCCGTGACGTGCTGCGACGTGTCGCGATTATCAAGATTGCGCAGCGCATCGGTATTCCGCTGGCGACCGTGAGTGACAGTCTGGACCATATTCCCGCAAACAAGCGTATGTCCACACCAGAGTGGGATGCCCTGACGCAGCACTGGCGCGAAGAGCTGGATAAGCGTATTGAAACCCTGACCCGCCTGCGCAATGACCTCGATGGCTGTATCGGCTGCGGCTGCCTGTCGATGCGCGACTGCCCGCTGCGCAACCCCGGCGATCGGCTGGGTCAGCAGGGCTCAGGTGCCGTGCTACTCGACCCGGAACAGGATGATAAACATACCGATACAGAGTGACGTCTATACTTGGTGAAGGTCAAAACACAGGGAATCATGATGATCACCGTTCACCATCTCGAGAAATCGCGCTCACATCGGGTGCTGTGGCTGCTGGAAGAGCTTGAAGTGCCGTACCAGATTAAACGCTATCAACGCGAACCGACCATGCTGGCTCCGGAGGCGTTAAGAAAAGTGCATCCGCTGGGGAAATCGCCCGTCATTACCGATGGCAATCGGGTGGTGGCAGAATCCGGTGCCATTCTCGAATATCTTGAAGAGAAACATGACCACGCGTTCCGACTGAAAGTCAGTGATGAGGAATCACGGCTACAGTGCCGCTACTGGCTGCATTATGCCGAAGGCTCGCTGATGCCACTGCTGGTCATGAAGCTAATCTTTGGTCAGATGGGCAAAGCACCGGTGCCCTGGCTGCTGCGTCCGGTTGGGGCAGCATTCGGCAAAGGCGTGCAGAAAGCTTTCCTGGATAAACAGCTGAAGCCGCACATGCAGATGATCGAACAGCATCTGGCTACGCATCCCTGGTTTGCCGGCCAGCGTTTCTCGATTGCGGATATCCAGATGAGCTTTCCGCTGCTGGCGCTGGCGCAACGTGCCGGACTCGATCAGATGCCTGCCACGCAGAAATGGCTTCAGACCGTGCAGCAGCGTGCTGCCTGGCAACGTGCGATTGATCAGGGCGGCGAGCTTTCACTGCCAGGTTAGTTCTCTTTTCCACCGGCGCGTCGGATCTCCTCATGCCTGCGCCGGTGCGCTTTTTCTCCGGAAAATCGCTTTAACTTCAGGATGTCAGCGAGTGATCATGGCTTGTACCGGACGCCTATCCCCTCTTTATCTCTGATTTTTATGCTGATGAATCTCCCTGTTGCTGTTGAAAATGTGCCGCTAAACGCCCGATAATCCCCTGCCTTTTTATCTGGCCGATTTTAGCGGCTAACTATCTGCGGCAAGGTAAACGTTTGCCTGCCAGGTTAAACCGGGCAGTGACGCCGTCTACCCGCTTATTCCAGGGACAGCGATGGTCGCAGAGCGATCCACACAACAAGAAATTTGAGGCTCAACTATGTCAACTGAATCACGCCCGGCCAGTGGAAAACTGGACGCCTGGTTCTCGATCTCGGCGCGCGGCAGCAGCGTGCGGCAGGAAATTCTGGCCGGACTCACCACCTTCCTGGCGATGGTCTACTCCGTCATCGTGGTGCCGGGAATGCTGGGCAAAGCCGGTTTCTCCCCCTCCGCCGTGTTTGTCGCCACCTGCCTGGTCGCCAGCTTTGGCTCCCTCCTTATGGGGCTATGGGCCAATCTGCCGATGGCGATTGGCTGTGCGATCTCTTTAACCGCCTTTACCGCTTTCAGCCTGGTGCTGGGTCAGCACATCAGCGTGCCGGTGGCGCTGGGTGCAGTGTTTCTGATGGGCCTGCTGTTTACCCTGATCTCGGTGACCGGCATCCGCGCCTGGATCCTGCGTAATCTGCCAATGGGTGTAGCGCACGGAACCGGCGTCGGGATTGGCCTTTTTCTGCTGCTGATTGCGGCTGACGGCGTCGGGCTGGTCGTAAAAAATCCGGCACCGGGCCTGCCGGTGGCACTGGGCCACTTCACCAGTTTCCCGGTGATGATGACGCTGCTGGGACTGGCCGCGATCATTGGACTGGAGAAGCGGCGGGTGCCCGGCGGCATTCTGCTGACGATTATCGCTATTTCACTGCTGGGCCTGATCTTTGACCCAGCGGTGAAGTGGCAGGGACTGTTTGCACTGCCAAGCCTGCGTGATGCCAGCGGGCAGTCGCTGCTGTTTAGCCTGGACATTATGGGCGCGATGCAGCCGGTGGTGTTGCCCAGCGTGCTGGCACTCGTGATGACCGCGGTCTTTGACGCTACCGGCACGATTCGCGCGGTCGCGGGTCAGGCCAATCTGCTGGATAAACAGGGCCAGATTATTAATGGCGGCCGTGCGCTGACCAGTGATTCTGTCAGCAGCCTGTTCGCGGGACTGGTGGGCGCATCACCGGCTGCGGTCTATATCGAATCGGCGGCAGGCACCGCAGCAGGCGGCAAAACGGGTCTCACTGCGATTGTGGTTGGCCTGCTGTTTCTCGCTATTCTGTTTATGTCACCGCTGGCTTATCTGGTGCCGGCTTACGCGACCGCACCCGCCTTAATGTATGTAGGGCTGCTGATGCTCAGCAACGTGGCAAAAGTCGACTTCAATGATTTTGTCGATGCGATGTCAGGCCTGTTAACGGCCGTGATCATTGTGCTCACCTGCAACATCGTAACCGGCATCATGATCGGTTTTGCCAGCCTGGTGGTGGGCCGTCTCTTTGCCGGTGAATGGCGTAAGCTCAACGTCGGTACGGTCATTATTGCTGTCGCGCTGGTGGCATTTTACGCCGGTGGCTGGGCTATCTGACGGCACAACCGGGCGTGCGCTTGTGCGCCCGGTATTTGTCACTTTTTTCCCGCCCGGCGCACGCGTAGCTGACACCCTTCACCGCAGTTTGTTTTACACTTTAATGCTTAACCAATGATTGAAAGAAACGACGCCTAAGGAAAGCATGGAAATCTTTTTTACAATTCTCATCATGACGCTGGTCGTGTCGCTCTCTGGCGTCGCGGCTCGTATTCTCCCTTTTCAGATCCCCTTGCCACTCGTTCAGATCGCCGTGGGTGCGATGCTGGCCTGGCCAACGTTTGGTCTGCATGTCGACTTTGATCCAGAGCTGTTTCTGGTGCTGTTCATTCCGCCGTTGCTGTTTGCGGATGGCTGGAAGACGCCCATCAGTGAGTTCCTGCATCATGGCCGCGAGATAATTGGCTTAGCGCTGGCGCTGGTGCTGATTACGGTGTTCGGCATTGGCTATCTGATCTACTGGCTGGTGCCGGGTATCCCGTTGATTCCGGCGCTGGCGCTGGCGGCCGTGTTGTCGCCTACCGATGCCGTGGCGCTTTCCGGCATTGTGGGTGAAGGCCGCATTCCCAAAAAGATTATGTCGATTGTGCAGGGTGAAGCCCTGATGAATGATGCATCGGGTCTGGTTTCACTGAAATTTGCCGTGGCCGTTGCCATGGGCACGATGGTGTTTACCTGGGGCGGTGCCAGCATTGAGTTTCTGAAGGTCGCCGTGGGTGGCCTGGTCGCGGGTGTGGCAATCTGCTGGCTCTACGGTAAGTCGTTGCGCCTGCTCAGCCGCTGGAGCGGTGACGATCCGGCCACTCAGACCGTACTGCTGCTGCTATTGCCTTTCGCCTCTTATCTGATTGCTGAACATCTGGGTGTTTCAGGCATCCTGGCGGCGGTGGCGGCCGGTATGACCATCACCCGTTCCGGTATTATTCGTCAGGCCCCGCTGGCGATGCGTCTTCGTGCAAACAGCGTCTGGCAGATGCTGGAGTTCGTGTTCAACGGCATGGTCTTCCTGATGCTGGGCCTGCAGCTGCCGGATATTCTGCAGACCTCAATCGACCAGGCACAGGCCGATCCGAACGTCGAACTCTGGATGCTGTTTGCCGATATCGGGCTGGTCTACGCCGCGCTGATGATCGTGCGTTTTGGCTGGCTGTGGATTATGCAGCGTTTCAGCAAACGGCTGCTGAAGAAGAAGCCGATGGAGTTCTCTAACTACTCGCTACGTGAGCTGTTGATCGCCTCTTTTGCTGGAGTGCGCGGTGCCATTACGCTGGCCGGTGTGCTGTCGATTCCGCTGTTCCTGACCAATGGCGAGCCTTTCCCGGCGCGTTATGAGCTGGTGTTTATCGCCACCGGTGTGATTCTGTTCTCATTGCTGGTGGGCGTAGTGCTGCTGCCGATTCTCCTGCGTGGCGTGGATACCATTGATAAAGGTGCGCACCGCCGTGAGCTGCAGAATGCCCGTGCGGTAATGGCAGGCGCCGCGATTGAAAGCCTTCACAAGATGGAAGAGCGACTGGATAACGGATCGGAAGAGAACATCGATCCGGAACTGCTCAAAGAGGTGAGTCTGCGAGTGATTGGCAACCTGCGTCGTCGTGCCGAAGGAAAGAATGACCTCGAACACGCGCTGTATGCTGAGAACCTTGAGCGTCGCTTCCGTCTGACCGGATTGCGTGCCGAGCGCGCGGAGCTCTATCATCTGCGCGCGACCCAGCAAATTTCCAATGAGACGATGCAGACGTTACTGCACGATTTGGACCTACTGGAAGCGTTGCTGATCGAAAAAGAAGAGTAAGTCTGACCGGCACGCATGCGCATTCATGCGGGCGTGCCAGCCTTTCACACCGACAGGCGCGGCGGCTCATCCGGCCAGTGCTCCCGGCAACAGTTGATCCACGCCTGCGCACTGCGCGACAGATAACTCCCTTCCCGCCAGATTAAACCCAGACTCCACTTCAGTTCCGATTCCAGCGGCAGCCACAAGAGCGACTGCTTATCCAGCCGCTGACAGATAGGCTCTGGCAGAATCGCCAGCCCCATTTCCGCCTGCACCATCGCCGCCAGAAAATCCCACTGACCGCTCCGCACTGCCACCGTGGGCGTCAGGTTAAGCCGCTGAAACGCCTGCATTAGCTGACGATTCAGCGAAAACTCCTCATTGAAAATCAGCAGCGGATGCGCGGCCAGTTCTGCCAGTCCAATCTGCTGGCGGCTGAGCCACTCCGGGCGACGCGGCAGCAGCACGCAAAGCGGATGATGCATCAGGGGCAGGGTGTTCAGCGGCAGCTCAGCGTCGACCGGCAGTGCGGTCAGGGCGATATCCAGACTGCCCGCCAGCACCGCCTGCTGAACGGTCAGACCGCCGAACTCAGAGATTTTCAGCTGAACGCCGGGATAGCGGCGGCGAAAGGCGGAAATCGATCCGGCTATCTGCATACCGACCATCGGCGGAATGCCGAGTCGCAGCTCGCCGGTTTTAAGCTGGTTGATGTCACCAATCTCCGCTTCCAGCTGATGAAACTCCTGCAGGATCGCCAGGCCACGCTGATAGACCGCCTGACCGCTGTCGGTAAGATGAAGACGACGGCCATCGCGCAGGATCAGCGTACAGCCCAGCTCCTCCTCCAGCTGGCGCAGCATTTTGCTGATGGTTGGCTGCGTCACAAACAGCTTTTGTGCCGCGCGGGTAAAACTCTGCTGGCGAACCACTTCAGTAAAGTAACGCAGGGCGCGCACGTCCATAACTATTCCTTTCAGGCATGATTACGATAATTTTAATTCATTTTTTTCACACTCTGTTGGCGTTTTATACTGGCGACATCAATTTAATCGGGGAGACAGGCGATGGCGTTAGCACTCACTCCACTCAGCAACCGCGCAGTGCAATGGCTTAGCCTGCCACTGCAGGTAGGGTTATATATTGGCCTGTTTGTCGCCAGTCAACAGCTGGTGAGCTGGCTGCACCTGCCACTGCCTGCCAATATCGTCGGGATGCTGGTGCTGCTGGCGTTGATCGTAACGCGGATTGTGCCGCTGAACTGGGTAAAAGCCGGGTCACGCTGGCTGCTGGCCGAAATGTTGCTGTTTTTTATTCCGGCGGTAGTGGCGGTCGTGAACTATGGCGCGCTGCTGCGTGTGGATGGCTGGCGCATCTGTGTGGTGATTGGTGTCAGTACGACGCTGGTGCTGGCGTCGACCGCCTGGGTCGTGGACCGGCTTTATCAGTATGAAGTCGCGCGCGCCGCGCGTAAGCAGAATCCAGATGCGTGATTTTATCATCAGTCTCTTGTGTGTCGCGGTTACGCTGCTGGTGTATGCGCTGAATAAACGGCTTTATAGCCGCTGGCGGACACTGCTGTTAATGCCACTGGTCATGACGCCGCTGGTGCTGGTCGGACTGCTGCTGCTGACGCACATCAGCTGGCAGGATTACATTGCTGAAAACCACTGGCTGCTCTGGTTGCTGGGACCCGCTACGCTGGCGTTTGCAGTGCCAGTCTATGAGAACGTGGAGATTATTAAGCGGCACTGGCTATCCCTGAGCGCGGGCGTATTGACCGCCACGGTGGTCGCTGTCTGCAGCTCGGTCTGGCTGGCGCGGCTGTTGACGCTGCCAGAGTCAATCCAGCGCAGTCTGGCGGTGCGCTCCATTACTACCCCGTTTGCGCTGGCCGCAGCCGGACCAATTGGCGGTCAGCCCGATCTGGTTGCGCTGTTTGTGGTCATCACTGGCGTGTTTGGCATGGCGGTAGGTGACGTGCTGTTTCTGCGCCTCGCAATCAAGCAGGGTGTGGCGAAAGGGGCCGGGTTTGGGGCTGCGTCGCACGGTGCCGGAACGGCGCGTGCTTATCAGCTTGGGCAGCAGGAGGGCGTGGTCGCCAGCCTGGTTATGATGCTCTCGGGCGTAGTGACCGTGGTGCTGGCTCCGCTGATTGGACACCTGATGTGGACAATATAGTCTACACTGCGTAGCGCAGAGGCAGCGGTAATTCTGAACGCGACACGTATTTTTACGTAAAGTTTCCCGGATTTTGTTGTCTCTCCGTTTCAGGCTGTTAACCTTGCGGCCGAATTAATTGTCCTTCACGGAGTGGAATCATGTTTAAGCAACTTGTTACCGGGAGCGCCCTTGGGCTGGTTTTACTGAGCGGCGCCGCTCAGGCAATTGAAGGCAGTGTTGATGTCAGCGAACACAACACCAACCTGAACCTGGGTCTGGGCACCACAACACCCGGTCTGTTTCTGAAAGGTAACTGGCTGCGTAGCGACCATGACGGCAGCACCTACGGTGCCGGTCTGGGTTACAACGTTGATTTCGGGCCGCTGCGTCTGGCGCCGACCGCAAAAGCGATTTTCACCCATCCTGAAGATGGAAAAGATGGATTTGCGGTGGCGCTGGGTGGTGCAGCACACTACAGCTTCAACAGCATGTGGGGCCTGTATGGTGAGTATTATTACGCGCCAGAGTCGTTCACCGATCACCTCGACAGCTATCAGGAAGCCGCTGGCGGCCTGAGCTTCACGCCGGTTTCACTGCTTAACCTGCGTGTGGGTTATCAGTACATCGAACTGAACAACAAAGATGGACGCAAAGATAACGTGCTGGTCGATGGCCCGTACGTGGGTGCATCTCTGCGCTTCTGATTCTGTTGCGTGAAAGAGAAGGGCGACTACTTCTGTAGTCGCCCTTTTTTATTGGCTGCTCGTTATCAATGTTAAACGGCGATCAGTGCGCCTTACCCTGTTCAATGCCGGTGCCCGTCTGCGAGCGAATAAACTGTGCGCGGAAGCGCGAACGTTCCTCTGCGCCCTGCTGCGAATGGTCGGTGACAGAGAAGAGCCAGATGCCCACAAATGCCACTACCATGGAGAACAGCGCCGGATATTCATACGGGAAAATCGGTGTCGCATTTCCCAGCACCTGCACCCACACGGTTGGGCCAAGGATCATCAGAATGACGGCAGTCAGCAGACCCAGCCAGCCGCCCACCATCGCGCCGCGCGTGGTGAGTTTTGACCAGTACATCGACAGCAGAATGATCGGGAAGTTACAGCTGGCCGCAATTGAGAAGGCCAGCCCGACCATAAAGGCGATGTTCTGCTTCTCAAACAGAATACCCAGCGCAATAGCGACCACGCCCAGCGCCAGCACGGTGATTTTAGAAACCCGCAGCTCATCTTTCTCGCTCGCCTGACCTTTGCGGTACACGCTGGCATAGAGGTCGTGAGAAACCGCCGACGCACCCGCCAGGGTCAGGCCCGCGACCACGGCCAGAATGGTGGCAAAGGCAACCGCTGAGATAAAGCCCAGGAAGGTGCTGCCGCCCACGGCGTTAGCCAGATGCACCGCCGCCATATTGGTCCCACCAATCAAGGCGCCGCTGGCATCTTTAAAGGCCGGATTAGCGCCCACCAGCAGGATGGCACCGAAGCCGATAATAAAGGTGAGGAAGTAGAAGTAACCCATAAAGCCGGTGGCCCAGAAGACACTTTTACGGGCCTCTTTGGCATCCGCGACGGTGAAGAAGCGCATCAGAATGTGCGGCAATCCGGCTGTACCAAACATCAGGCCCAGCCCCAGCGACAGCGCCGAGATAGGATCTTTCACCAGTCCGCCAGGCTGCATAATCGCGATGCCTTTTGGATGGACTGCCATCGCTTCGGTGAACAGCGTATTAAAGCTGAAATTGGCTGCTTTCATTACCATGATGGCCATAAAAGAGGCACCAAACAGCAGCAGCACCGCCTTGATGATCTGCACCCAGGTGGTTGCCAGCATGCCGCCAAACAGCACGTACATCACCATCAGAATGCCCACCAGAACCACCGCCACATGATAGTTCAGGCCAAACAGCAGCTGGATAAGCTTACCGGCACCCACCATCTGCGCGATCAGGTAGAGCGCCACCACCACCAGCGAACCGCAGGCTGACAGGGTGCGAATCGGCATCTGCTTCAGACGATAGGAGGCGACGTCAGCAAAGGTATAACGACCCAGGTTGCGCAGCCGCTCGGCAATTAAAAACAGAATCATCGGCCAGCCGACCAGGAAGCCGAGCGAGTAGATCAGTCCGTCATAGCCGGAGGTGTAAACCAGCGCCGAAATGCCCAGAAATGAGGCTGCTGACATGAAGTCACCCGCCATCGCCAGGCCATTCTGAAAGCCGGTGATATTGCCGCCCGCAGTGTAGTAGTCGTTGCGCGAACGGGTGCGTTTTGACGCCCAGTAAGTAATCCCCAGCGTGGCGCCGACGAAAATCGTAAACATGATAATCGCCTGATAGTTGGTCGCCTGGCGCTGCACCGCACCGGTAATCGCATCGGCGGCCAGCGCTGAAAACGGCAACATCAGGGCCAGTAGCCATAAGGTGAGACGGGTCATGATTTCACCTCGCGGAGGATCGCTTTGGTTAAACGGTCAAATTCCCCGTTGGCGCGCCAGACATAGACACCGGTCAGCACAAATGACATCACAATCAGCCCGACGCCAATCGGGATGCCGCGCGTCACATTGGTTCCGGCATGCAGCGGCGTACCGAGCCAGCCGGGCGCAAACGCAATCAGCAGGATAAAACCGACATAGAGCACCAGCATAATCAGCGACAGCAGCGTCGCGAACGCCTGGCGCTTATGGACTAACTCATGAAAAAGCGGATTACGTTCAATCTGCTGATTGATTGCATCCTGATTCGAAAGGGCGTCATTCATCACATTTTCTCCAGAGGGCTTGCAGGCAAGAACCTCACGACAGGGCGTGGATTCAGCTGGTTATAATATTTGTGACTACCGGAACAGACTGCGTAGGGCGGGGGTGGCGGGAAGCGATCTTCCCGCCGGACAGCGTGCGCTTAAGGCATTTTGATCGACTGTTTCTCCTCAAGCAGTTTTTCAACTACGCCAGGATCGGCGAGGGTAGAGGTATCACCCAGGTTGCTGGTATCACCGGTGGCAATTTTGCGCAGAATACGGCGCATGATTTTGCCGGAGCGGGTTTTCGGCAGTGAGTCGGTCCAGTGCAGCACATCAGGCGTGGCAATGGGGCCAATCTCTTTGCGGACCCACTGGCGCACTTCGGTGTACAGCTCTGGCGAAGGCTCTTCGCCGTGATTCAGCGTGATATAGGCATAAATCGCCTGGCCTTTGATGCTGTGAGGTATCCCCACCACGGCCGCTTCGGCAATTTTAGGGTGCGACACCAGCGCCGATTCAATCTCAGCGGTTCCCAGGCGGTGACCGGAGACGTTGAGCACGTCATCGACGCGTCCCGTGATCCAGTAGTAGCCATCTTCATCGCGACGGGCACCGTCTCCACTGAAGTAAACATTTTTAAAGGTAGAGAAGTAAGTCTGCTCAAAACGGTCGTGATCGCCAAAGAGGGTACGTGCCTGTCCCGGCCACGACTCGGTGATCACCAGATTGCCTTCACAGGCACCTTCCTGTGGCTGACCTTCGTTGTCCACCAGCGCCGGTTGCACGCCAAAGAACGGTCGGGTGGCGGAACCGGCTTTCAGTTCGGTCGCACCCGGCAGCGGCGTGATCATGAAGCCGCCGGTTTCGGTCTGCCACCAGGTATCCACAATCGGACAGCGGCTGTTACCAATTTTCTTGTAGTACCACTCCCAGGCTTCAGGGTTAATCGGCTCGCCGACCGAGCCCATAATGCGCAGGCTGCTGCGGTCGGTGCCGGCAATCGCTTTGTCCCCTTCCGCCATCAGCGCACGGATGGCGGTCGGCGCGGTGTAAAGCAGGGTGACTTTATGTTTATCAACCACTTCCGCCATACGGCTCGGTGTTGGCCAGTTCGGCACCCCTTCAAACATCAGGGTGGTGGCACCACAGGCCAGCGGACCATACACCAGATAGCTGTGACCGGTTACCCAGCCGACATCGGCGGTGCACCAGTAGATATCATCCTGATGATAATCAAAGACGAACTTAAAGGTGGTGGCGGCATAGACCAGATACCCGCCAGTGGTATGCAGCACACCTTTAGGTTTACCGGTTGAACCCGACGTATAAAGGATAAACAATGGATCTTCCGCGCCGACTTCGGCTGCAGAATGGTTGGTGCTGGCGTTGAGCATCAGGTCATGCCACCACTGATCGCGGCCTTCAACCCAGCCTACATCTTTACCGGTGCGCTGGAACACCACCACGTTTTTCACGCTGGTGACGTTGGGATTTTTTAACGCATCATCGACATTTTTCTTCAGCGGAATGCTGCGACCGGCGCGGATCCCTTCATCGGCCGTAATCACCAGCGAAGCGCTGGAATCGACGATACGGCCAGCGACCGCTTCCGGTGAGAAGCCGCCAAAAATCACCGAGTGGACGGCACCAATACGCGCGCAGGCCAGCATTGCCACCGCGGCTTCCGGCACCATCGGCATATAGATCGCCACCACGTCGCCTTTTTTCACGTCCAGCAGCTCCAGCACGTTGGCGAAGCGACAGACTTCAGCATGCAGCTGGCGGAAGGTCAGGGTTTTGCTTTCGCTGGCGTCATCGCCTTCCCAGATAATCGCCGGGTGATCGCCGCGCGTGGCGAGATGACGGTCAAGGCAGTTTGCCGCCAGGTTGAGCGTGCCATCTTCGTACCAGCGAATGTTAATGTTACCTGGCGCAAACGAGCAGTTTTTCACTTTGCTGTAAGGCTTAATCCAGTCAAGGATTTTGCCCTGTTCGCCCCAGAAGCTGTCTGGATCGTCGACAGATTGCTGATACATCGCCTGATACTGCTCTGCTGTAATCAGGGTGTTTGCTGCAATATTCTCTGGAACAGGATGAATGTGATTTTGGCTCATGGCGGATCTCCTTGAAGATGTTAATGATATGTCAATCAATGGTTAATTAAAGCCTGCCCTGAGTCTTTGTTTCTTTTTTGCGCCACAGATCACGTGATAGCGCTTCCGCCGCAAAACGTGAAGCCGGATTGCTACTTTCGTTTAACGCTCTGACGGCGATGGGGAATTAAGAAGGGGTATGAAAAGGGAATGGGCTGGATAAAAAGCAAGCAAACGCGCCGGCAGCCTTTTTAACCAGTAGTGAATAGCTATGCGTAAATTCATCTAAGTATTACTTTTCATAACAGCAGGTTAGGTATTTTTACTTCCGGCAGCACTTTATGCTGCTTAGGTGGCTAACTTTTAATCGGATCTGCCAGGGGTTGCATTCACCACAGTGAAAATGGTACTTATCTCGCCCCTGTTCTGCAGGTATCAACTCAGACCGCGTCTGAAAATGGGTATGGGAATCATCAGATTTTCATACGAGGCGCTGTTTCTAAACACCCTCTAATTTACCGGGCTTTTTGCTCACTCCCTGTGTGTATTGTCTTCTGCACCTTCGCAGTAGAGAGAAACGGGTTTTGACTGAGGAAATTACGCGTTATGAAAGGTTTTAAAATCAGCCTGGCCTGGCAGATTCTGACAGCCCTGGTGCTTGGCATCGTTGTGGGTGCTGTATTGCATAATCAGCCAGACAATCGTGAATGGTTAGTCGCTAACATTCTCAGTCCTGCAGGCGATATCTTTATTCATCTTATCAAGATGATTGTGGTACCGATTGTGATTTCATCCCTGGTTGTCGGCATCGCTGGCGTGGGTGATGCAAAAAAGCTGGGACGCATCGGCGTCAAAACGATTCTCTACTTTGAAGTGATCACCACCCTTGCCATTGTGGTCGGTATTACGCTGGCCAACGTATTTCAACCCGGCACCGGCATTGATATGTCAACGCTGGCAACGGTGGACATCTCTAAATATGAAGCGACAACGGCAGAGGTACAGGGCGGTCCGCACAGCCTGGTCACCACCATTCTGTCGCTGATCCCGCAGAATATCTTCGCTTCCATGGCGAAGGGCGACATGCTGCCGATTATCTTTTTCTCGGTGCTGTTTGGCTTAGGTCTGTCGTCACTGCCGTCGGAACAGCGCGATCCGCTGGTAAACCTGTTCCGTGGCATTTCTGAAACGATGTTTAAAGTGACGCACATGATCATGCGTTATGCGCCGGTCGGTGTGTTTGCGCTGATTGCGGTGACCATCGCTAACTTCGGATTTGCCTCGCTGTGGCCGCTGGCTAAGCTGGTGCTGCTGGTTTACGCGGCAATTCTGTTCTTCGCTTTTGTGGTGCTGGGCGGAGTCGCGCGCTTCTGTAAGCTGCGGATTACTACGCTGATGCGTATCCTGAAGGATGAGCTGATTCTCTCTTACTCTACCTCCAGCTCAGAAACCGTGTTGCCACGCATCATGGAGAAGATGGAAGCCTACGGCGCACCAAAAGCGATAACCAGCTTCGTGGTGCCGACCGGTTATTCGTTCAATCTGGATGGTTCGACGCTGTATCAGAGTATCGCGGCGATCTTTATTGCCCAGCTGTACGGCATTGACCTGTCGCTGACCGATGAGATTGTGCTGGTCCTGACGCTGATGGTGACCTCGAAAGGGATCGCGGGTGTGCCAGGCGTGTCGTTCGTGGTGCTGCTGGCCACGCTGGGCAGCGTTGGTATTCCTCTTGAAGGTCTGGCGTTTATCGCCGGTGTTGACCGCATCATGGATATGGCGCGTACTGCGCTGAACGTGGTCGGTAACGCGCTGGCGGTGCTGGTGATTGCCCGCTGGGAAAACCAGTTCGACGCTGAACAGGCAAAAGAGTATGAGCTGCAGTTGCGTACACAGACCGCAAGCTGAGAACAGCGTTAACGTAAAGAGGGGCTCAACGAAAGTTGGGCCCTTTTTGTTTGTGTGGCTTTGTCATCGTTCTTAGCAGGATGAGCATTCAAAAAATTAGTTATATAAATATAACTAAATAGCGCTTTTGATAGCTTTTTCGTTGCTTTTATGACTGAATTTGGTTATTTTTAAAGGTGGATTGAAAGCGTGCTTTGACAACAAGGAGTGTTGACGGATGCCAGAAATTAACTGGACGAAAAGGGCATTGAAACAGCTATATGGGCTGCCTCAGAAAGAAGGTAACGCCATCGAAGATGCTGTAGAGGCGCTGGCTAAGTGGCCTGATATTCCCATCTGAAGGTCGAAAAGCTGACGGATGATAAAGAGAAGCGAATGAAGTTGGTGGTGGGTCACTACCGCGTGCTGTGGAAGATAGAGAAAGGTCAGCCAGTGGTTATCGCTATTCTAGAAGTCGTAAGAAGAACATCGACCACGTATAAAAAGCGTTAGCAAGCGGTTGGGGTTAGCCTGCGTCACCACTGAGTTAAGAGCAGATAAGAACATAGCTAAGTCGCGCCAGCAGATGATCAGGTCTGGACTGTTGCGGCAGTAAGGAGTGATTAACCATGAATGCGATACAGTTTCTGACAGACGAGCGCGGGAACCGCACGGGTGCCGTCATCCCCATTGAGTTGTTTAACCGGCTCATGGCCGGGCGTCACTTAGACGACGTATTTGAGCCTCTCACCTATAAAGCGGGACCGGATGATGACGAAACGATTCCCCATGACGTAATGAAAATCAGCCGGAGGCAATCTGTTCCTTTGCATGTTGCCTGGCGTTTACATCGGCAAATGTCGCAGGAAGAGGTCGCGAACAAATTAGGCATCACGCAGGCTGGCGTTTCGAAGTTAGAGTCGAGAAAGAAACCTCAAAAACAAACGCTTGAGAAGCTGGCAGCCTTATATGACTGCAGAACGTCACAACTTTATATTGATTAAATCAACGTGCTTTTAAACCGCATTGTGCCTTTCAGTCGGACACAAAGGGTGGCTACGTAAAGTCGGCGTAAACCCATCCCTGGGGCCTCGGCCGCCGCATCCATGCGGCGGACGCTTTACTCCGCTCCCCCTTTGTATCCGCCTTTATGCCAGCTATGCGCTGTATTTTAAGAAAATCAAAAGATCGTATCGAAGGATTTATTTGCGATACAGCACGGATTTTTAAATCTTATCGGCAAGCTCAAGCCCTTTACAAACAGCAATAAAACAGCCTAAGGGAAGAAAAGGTTCACCTGAAGAGTAAAGCGTCCCACCGCCAGGGATGGCGTGGGCCGAGCGTCATGGATGACGAATGCGTCTTTACGATCAGGTGAACCTTTTCTGACTGGCTCTGATCACAAAGCCATTAAGCCCCGAATGCCAGGCACCCTGCTTAAGCTCAACGCTAACCAGCCCAATCCCCCGCAACATGACCCACCCCACAGCCATTGAAAAAAGATCTCACTCAATGAATTAATCATTCGTTATGATAGTGAGTAAATCGAATAATTTATTCCTTAGCGGAGCCCGCCATGAAACTCGACCTCAGCCAGATGCTCACCGAAGGCCGCAACCCGGCCAGCCAGAACATTGATGAACTCTCCACCGAAGCGATGCTGCGCGTCATTAATGACGAAGATAAAAAGGTGGCGCTGGCGGTTGAGGCCATCGTGCCGCAAATCGCCACCGCCGTTGACGCCATCTGTGCCGCGTTTCGTGCAGGTGGACGACTGATCTATTGCGGTGCGGGCACCTCCGGGCGGCTGGGCATCCTGGATGCCAGCGAATGCCCGCCTACCTTTGGCACGCCGCGTGAGCAGGTGATTGGCCTGATTGCCGGCGGCCACACCGCAATACTACAGGCGGTTGAAAACGCCGAAGATAACCGGGAACAGGGCGCGCAGGATTTGAAAGACATCCATTTTAGCCGCCATGACGTGCTGGTCGGTATCGCCGCCAGTGGTCGCACACCTTATGTGCTGGGTGCGCTGGCTTACGCGAATGAACTGGGCGCGACCACTGTGTCGCTTAGCTGTAATCCGGGCAGCGCGATGTCACAGGTTGCCGCCATTGCGCTCACACCCGTGGTCGGTCCGGAAGTGGTCACCGGCTCCTCCCGCATGAAAGCGGGCACGGCGCAGAAACTGGTGCTCAACATGCTCACCACCGGATCAATGATCCGCAGCGGAAAAGTCTATGGCAACCTGATGGTCGATGTGGAAGCCACTAACCAGAAACTGGTGCAGCGCCAGGTCAACATCGTCATGCAGGCTACGGATTGTGATGACGCGACTGCTCGTGCGGCGCTGACCGGCTGTGGCGGACACTGCAAAACCGCCATCCTGATGGTACTGGCTGACCTGAACGCCGATGAGGCCAAAGCGCTGCTCGGTCAGCATCAGGGCTTTATCCGTCAGGCGCTACAGGCAGCGGGGGCACGCTGATGGCGAAAATCACCGAGGCACTGTTACGCGACATCCTGCAGGCGGTCGGTGGTGCGCAGAATATCGCGGCCTGCGGTCACTGCATGACACGGCTCCGCCTGACGCTGAATCAGCCAGAACAGGCTGATCTTTCCAGGTTAAAAAGCCTGCCGGGCGTGCTGGGGGTCATCGACAGCGATGCGCAGTTACAGATTGTCGTGGGGCCAGGAAAAGCGCAAACCGCCGCCGAGGGAATGCAAAGCCTGCTGTCGCAGGGTGATACTGCAATGGCTTCGCAGGGCGAAACGGCGGCGCTTAGCCAGCTGGCAGCGCAGCAGAAGCAGCAGCTAAAGGCGAAACAGACCAGTGGGGTGCATCAGTTCCTGTCGCGCTTCGCCACTATCTTCACGCCGCTAATCCCAGGCTTTATCGGCGCGGGACTGCTGCTGGGATTTGCCACGCTGATTGAACAGAGTCTCCATCTTAATGCGCCCGGCGATCACGCGCCCTGGCTGCTGCACACCGTGGCCTACATGAAGGTGTTCGGCAAAGGGCTGTTCACCTTTCTCAGTATTCTGATCGGCTATAACGCACAGAAAGCCTTTGGCGGCAGCGGCGTAAACGGCGCCATCATCGCCTCGCTGTTTGTGCTCGGCTATGTGCCCACGGCCACCACCGGCTACTACAGCGGTATGGAGAGCTTCTTTGGTCTGACGATCGATCCGCGCGGCAACATTATCGGTGTGCTGATGGCGGCGATTATCGGGGCGTGGATAGAGAAACAGCTGCGCAAAATCATTCCTGACAACCTGGATATGATCCTCACCTCGCTGTTTACGCTGGTGATCACGGGCGCCATCACCTATCTGCTGATTATGCCGCTGGGCGGCGAACTGTTTAAGGGAATGTCGTGGCTGTTTATCCACCTCAATAGCAATCCCTTTGGCTGCGCGCTGCTGGCTGGACTGTTCCTGATTGCGGTGATGTTCGGTATTCATCAGGGCTTTATTCCTGTCTATTTTGCGTTGATGGAAACCCAGGGATTTAACTCGCTGTTTCCGATTCTGGCAATGGCGGGCGCAGGCCAGGTCGGCGCATCACTGGCACTCTGGTGCAAAGCAGAAAAAGGCGCGCTGCTGCGGGCGCAGATCAAAGGTGCAATTGTCCCCGGCCTGCTTGGGGTGGGCGAGCCGCTGATCTATGGTGTCACGCTGCCCCGCCTCAAGCCCTTTATCACCGCCTGTGGCGGCGGAGCACTGGGCGGCTTTTTTATTGGATTGGTCGCGTGGCTGGGTTTGCCAGTGGGGATGAACACGGTATTCGGGCCGTCCGGGCTGGTCACTCTGCCACTGATGACCTCCAGCCAGGGCATCTTCGCCGGGATGGCAGTTTACCTGGCCGGGCTGATCGTCGCATGGACCGGCGGTTTTCTGCTCACCTGGTGGTTTGGCACCCGTAATGTTGACCTCAGTTAAGCCACTGCCGGAATTCTCCAGTCTGGCTAACGGATAAAAACAGATCAAAAGTGTGAAAGCCGCTGCAAAGTGGCTTTTTTCGCGGCAGAAATTAAAGCGTATTACTAAAGAGTCGGCGCGGGCATGCCGAAAATATAAAAAAGGGTAATCGTTATTTCTCAGCCCGCCGTTTTCACGCTGCGCCTCAGACTGTTGCGTGCAGGACGTCGGGTCTCCAAGGACTTTTGATGCGTAACAACCAGCCTGTCTCTCAGCGTGAATATCTGTTCGATGATCATGCGACACTGATGTCGACCACCGATCTCAACAGCCACATTACCTACGCCAACGACGCGTTTATCGAAGCAAGCGGATTCACTGCTGACGAGATCAACGGGCAGCCGCATAACATGGTGCGTCACCCCGATATGCCGCCAGAAGCCTTTGCCGATATGTGGGCGACGCTGAAGCAGGGCGAACCCTGGACTGCGCTGGTCAAAAACCGCCGGAAAAACGGCGACCACTACTGGGTGCGTGCCAATGCCATTCCGGTCGTACGCGACGGTAAAGTGCAGGGTTATATGTCCGTGCGCACCAAACCTACGGCTGAAGAGGTGCGTCAGACAGAAGTGCTCTATCAGGATTTTCGTGAAGGCCGCGCCAGAGGGCGACGTTTTCACAAAGGCCTGCTGGTGCGCAGCGGCTGGCGTCGTCCCGCCTCAATCCTGAAGACGCTGCCCCTGCGCTGGCGGATTCGCAGCACGCTGATGGCGTTATTGCCTCTCTCGGTGGCGGGCGTCTGGGCACTGGGCATGACCCACACTGCACTGGCAGGCTTTGCTGCGGGAATGGCTGCGCTGCTTCTGCTCTGCAGTGTGTGGCTGGAGCAGCAGATTTCACGTCCTATTGAGCGGATGTGCAAACAGGCGCTCCGCGTAGCGACCGGTGCCAGCCATCAGGTTGAACAGATGGATCGTGTGGATGAGGTTGGCGTCACACTCCGCGCCATTGGCCAGCTCGGATTGATGTTCCGCTGGCTGGTGGATGATGTCAGCGGCCAGGCGATCAATGTGCTGAGTGCCAGTGATGCCATCGCCCGCAGTAACAACGAACTGAGTCGCCGTACTGAACAGGCTGCGGCTAACGTGCAGCAAACCGCGGCGACCATGAACGAAATGACCGCGACGGTGAAGAGCAACACCGAAACTGCACATGAGGCGAATAGCCTCTCAGCCAGCACCAGTCACGCCGCCAGCAAAGGCGGCGATGTGATGACGGATATGATGGGCATGATGGGCGAAATTGCCGACAGCTCAACGCGTATCGCCAATATAACCAGCGTGATCGACGGCATTGCCTTCCAGACTAATATTCTGGCGTTGAATGCTGCGGTGGAAGCGGCGCGGGCAGGTGAGCAGGGTAAAGGCTTTGCAGTGGTCGCGGGTGAAGTTCGCAGCCTGGCGCAACGCAGCGCTAAAGCTGCCAGCGAGATTAAAATGCTGGTTGAAACCAGCAGCAGCCGGGTCAAATCGGGCAATGAGCATGCCAGCGCGGCGGGCCGGACGATGCAGGATATCGTGTCGCAGGTGCAGAATGTCACTGCGCTAATCGCCCAGATCAGTGCCGCTACGGCGGAACAGGCGACGGCGCTCAGCGAGGTCAGCTCAGCAGTAGAAGATCTCGATGATATCACCCATCAGAACGCTGCCCGCGTGACAGAAAGCGCCGAGGCGTCTGGTCGCATGACCCATCAGGCTAACCGTCTGGTGGAAGCGATCAGCGTCTTTCGCTAAGAAGCCAGCGCCTGCGTGCTTTCGCGTCCGGCACGCAGCGCGCCAGGCGACTGACCAACGATCCGCTTAAACGCGCGACTGAACGCCGCAATCGAGCCGTAGCCGAGATGATAGGCCACGGCTTCCACCGCTTCCCCATTGTTCACAATCCGCTGCACCGCCAGCCGCATCCGCAACTCCGTAAGATAACGCAGCGGCGTCATACCGGTGGCATTGAGAAAACGTCCGGCAAACACCGAGCGCGAACAGCCTGCCACGCTGGCCAGTCGCGCTACCGTCCAGTTTTCGCCCGGCTCCCGATGCATCGCGGCAATCGCCTGACTCAGACGCGGGTCGCGCATTGCCTGCACCAGCCCGCTACTCTGGCCGCAGCCGTTTTCTACCCAGCCGCGCACAATCAGCGCGGCAACGACATCCGCCAGACGCGACAGAATGCCGGCAAACCCCGCCTGACGCGTGCGTGACTCCCGCTCCATTGCGGCCAGGATCGGCTGAATCTCCGGATACTGCGACAGCAGAGTGCTCACCAGCATCACATCCGGCATGGTATTGATCAGCGGCTGCATGCCGCCAAGCTCAAACGCCATGCAGGCGCTGAACAGCAGTACGCTGTGCTCGTCCTCACCGGCATCTTCCGGGGCGGCGATGGCGCAGACGCTGTCGCAGAGCGGCTTGCTCGCCATGTTTTTAATGCACTGGCAGTCCGCCTCCTCACTGGAGATCAGGCTGTGCGGTTTACCGTGTGGCACCAGCAGCGCATCGCCGCTGTTGAGCTGAAACACCTCGCCGGAGGCGCTGCGCACCAGCAGAGAGCCACGCCCGACAAAGTGGAACTGCGCCCGGCCCGGCGCGTGCTCGTAGCGCAACCCGAATGGCGCGCTTACCGCGATGCGCTGGTAGTATACGCCATACAGGCGCATCCCCATCAGCAGTTCACTGGTCAGATCTCCATAGTGGCTCATGTGATTCCAGACGAATTATCAAAAATGAAGGTGTAAGCATCATAGATCGTCCTGATGCGACGCTCTATGCTCACACTCACTTTTTTTATCTTCCGGAGAAGCAGCATGAGTCTGACAACCGAAGTGGCTGATGAGGTTTCCTCGCCGACCCGTCCCGCGTGGGGTGCGGTATTTGCCATGGCATTTGGGGTGTTCAGCCTCATCACCGCCGAATTTTTACCTGTGAGTCTGTTAACGCCTATGGCGCACAGTCTCGGTGTATCCGAAGGGCAGGCGGGACAGACCGTCACTATTACTGCACTGGTCGCGCTGTTTACCAGCCTGGTGACCGGCAGCGTCACGCGGCGAATTGACCGCCGTATTGTGATGCTGGTTTTTTCACTGTTGCTGATCGCCTCTGCGCTGATGGTGGCCTTTGCGGCTGACCTGACGGTAATCCTGCTGGCGCGGGTGCTGCTGGGTATGGCCATTGGTGGCTTCTGGACACTTTCAACCGCTATCACTATGCGTCTGGTGCCCAGCGATCAGGTGCCACGTGCACTCTCTATTGTGTTTAGTGGTATCTCGCTGGCGACAATTATCGCTACGCCGCTTGGCAGCTATCTCGGTGGACTGGTCGGCTGGCGCAACATCTTTATGCTGACCGCCGGGCTGGGCGCGGTGGCGCTGCTGTGGCAATTCTTTACGCTGCCCGCCATGCCGGCAGAGAGCAAAGCCCGCAACGGCGGGGTGCTGGCACTGCTGCGTATCGGTGTGATGCGGTGGGGCATGCTGGCCGTGATCATGATGTTTACCGGCCACTTCGCCTTCTTTACTTATCTGCGTCCGTTCCTGGAAGGTGTCGCGCAGCTCAACCTCAATCAGCTGTCGCTGGCGCTGCTGGCCTTTGGCGTAGCGAACTTCTTTGGCACCTCGCTGGCCGGTTATCTGGTCACCCGCAGTGTGTCGCTGACGCTGAGTGGCATGGCGCTGTTAATGAGTATCACCGCGCTGCTGCTGGTGAGCTTTGGTGATGTCAGCTGGCTGGTCGGCGCGGGCGTGGCGATCTGGGGGATGGCGTTTGGTTCGATGCCAACCGGCTGGTCTACGTGGATTTCACGCGCGGTGCCGGATGATGCGGAATCGGGCGGCGGTTTACTGGTTGCCACTATCCAGCTGGCGATTACCGTTGGTGCGGCGGCAGGCGGCTGGATGTTTGACCTGCGCGGCGCAGGCGGTGTGTTTGTTGCCAGCGGCGTACTGATGCTGCTGGCTGCGCTAACTATCTTCAGCCGGGTAAGGCATCACGGATAATTCTCTGAAGGCAGCGCGTTATGCTGCCTTTTTTATTGAATCTGGATTATTAACCTTTTGAGTGATAACTGTGCGAAATGTGCTTTTTATCATCAGTTTTATTGAATGAGTTAAGCAAAACCCTCCGCTTTTTACTGATCAACTTCAGGGCTAATATATCTATCAACAAGGCAGCACGCCTTACCTGATAAAAATTAACCGAGGAATTGACCATGAAATCTATCAAAACTTTTGCAGCTGTTATCGCCCTTTCTGTTCTGCCATTCGCCAGCTTCGCCCAATCTGTGACCGCTGTCGACTCTACGCTGGACGGTGCTGAAGCGAAAATCGCTGCGCAGGCTCAGGATGCTGGTGCTTCATATAAAATCACTGAAGCCTACACCAACAACGGCGTTCACATGACTGCTGAGCTGCTGAAATAAGCTGCAATTTACCCTCTGATGTTGACAGGACGCCTTCGGGCGTCCTGGCGGCGTTTCTGCTGAAATAAAAGATTTTACTTCCAGATTTTGCAAACGAAAAAGCCACTCTGACGAGTGGCTTTTTTATGTCAAAAAACGGCAATCCTCACCCGTTACACGTCTTCCGATGCCTCGCGCATCATCTCATCGTGCGGCACATCATCCAGAATCTGCTCAAAGCTGCGCAGACGCTTGTAGATCGACATCAGTTCGATCAGCGTTGACCAGGAGGCGATCAGATACTGGAACGAGCCGCGGACCTGATCAAACACGTTGGTGATCTGGTTGAGTAAGCCCAGCGTAATCGTGCCCGCGACAATCGACGGGAACAGCAGGAAAAGACCAAACACATTATCGACCTGCAGATAGAGAATGCGGGTGATATTGAAATAGAGATAATGGAAATAGAGTCGGAAGTAGTTAACCCGTACCCGACTGAACAACTCCTGCACCGTTTGTGGCCCGGCGCGATCGGCATTGTCTTCGCCGTAAACCAGCTCTTTACGGTAGGCGGCTTCAACCCGCTGATTGCGGAACTCCAGCCCCGGCAGCTTAATCCCAACCAGCGCCAGCAACCCGGTGCCGAATACGGACCAGAGCACAGCGGCTATCACCAGCGCGTAAGGAATATTGCCGAGGATCGGAATATCTTTCACATGATGTGACAGCGCGACCAGCACCGGCAAAAACGCGACCAGCGTCATAATCGCCTGAATAAAACTCACCCCCCAGTTTTCCAGCGTGGTTGCAAACCGCATGGTGTCTTCCTGCACACGCTGTGCAGCACCTTCGACATGACGCAGGCGCTGCCAGTTGTGCATGTAGTAGTTATTCATGGCCGTACGCCAGCGGAAAACCCAGTGGCTGATAAAGAAGGAGTTGAGTACGCCAATCACCACCGCGATTAATGCGATGCCGAGAAAAGAGATAACCTCATGGTAAAACTCTGCAATCTGCACCGATCCCGCTTTGGTCAGCGCTTTCTGAATCAGATCGTAGAACGGGCCATACCAGGCATTAATGGCGACACCTACCTGCACGCCAAACCAGGTGACAAAGATGATCAGCGCAGAACCCCACACAGACCAGCGCCGCCATGGATGCGGATCAATAAGCCGCCAGGCCCCGGCAAAAATAGCTACCATTATCCAGTAATAGAGATAAAACCAGAGCTGACTTGCGGCAATAAAACGCGCCGCCGTCGTTGGGAGGGGCTGCTTCATTGCGGTTTCAAAAGTGGGCCAGATGCCTGGCAGATGGGCGGCAAAGCCGAACCAGGCAAAAATTGCTAATAAGCTCCAGACAGCCGCAGAGCTGAAAAACAGCGCTGGCCGCGGAAAAAAAGACTTAAACATAGGTACTCCGCTGTTGTGTATTGCTTGTTATAACGTTTTTGACGTGTCGCTGTCTGTAGTCTGTTGTTTCTGCTCATGACAGGAAGAAGATAGATGTTAATGAAATTGTGCGATTTTGTTTCTTTGAACTAAATCTTTGTGAATGGCAGTGATACAATATGCAGGTTTGTTACCGGTAACAAGCAGGCGCCACGCCTGTATCTGCTGATAAAAACCATTACAACGCAACCACCACTTTTTCATACCGCCAGTGAGTGCGGGAATGAGGCAATGTCATGTCAGAACAAAAAAAGGGTCATTCACGCAGGGATTTTTTGCTGAAGACAATTACCCTGGCGCCTGCGATGGCGGTAGGCTCCACCGCAATGGGCGCGCTCTCCCTTCCGCTGGCCGCGCAGGCGGCTGAAACCCCGGCCGCACCGCAGCAGGCACGTGATTACCAGCCGAACTGGTTTACCGCCGAAGAGTTTGCCTTTATTACCGCCGCCGTGGCACGCCTGATTCCCAGCGATGAACGCGGACCGGGTGCGCTGGAAGCGGGCGTGCCGGAATTTATCGATCGTCAAATGAATACGCCGTATGCCACGGGATCGAACTGGTATATGCAGGGTCCGTTTAATCCCGACCTGCCGAAAGAGCTGGGCTATCAGCTGCCGCTGGTGCCACAGCAGATTTACCGTCTTGGTCTGGCCGATGCGGATAATTACAGCAAAAAGCAGCACGGCAAGGTCTTTGCTCAGCTCAGCGGTGAGCAGCAGGATGCCTTATTGCAGGCGATGGAGAGTGGCAGCGCGGAATTCAGCCAGCTGCCGGCAAAAGTCTTCTTCAGCTTCCTGCTGCAGAACACCCGTGAAGGCTTCTTTAGCGATCCTATCCACGGTGGGAATCAGGGCATGGTCGGCTGGAAGCTGATCAACTTCCCTGGCGCTCGCGCCGACTTTATGGACTGGGTAGAGCGCGGCGAACGGTATCCGTTCCCATCAGTGTCGATTCGCGGAGAGAGAAGCTAAGCATGGCAAACGAAATGAAAAAAGTGGATGCGGTCATTGTTGGCTTCGGCTGGGCAGGCGCGATTATGGCGAAAGAGCTGACTGAAGCGGGCCTTAACGTACTGGCGCTGGAGCGCGGGCCGCATCGTGATACCTATCCCGATGGATCCTATCCGCAGTCCATTGATGAGCTGACCTATAACGTCCGCAAAAAGCTCTTCCAGGACCTCTCCAAAAGCACCGTGACGATTCGTCATGACGCTTCTCAGACGGCGGTACCTTATCGCCAGCTGGCGGCATTTTTGCCCGGCACCGGGACCGGTGGCGCAGGCCTGCACTGGTCAGGCGTCCATTTCCGTGTTGATCCCGTTGAGCTGCGGATGCGCAGCCATTACGAAGAGCGCTACGGTAAAAACTTCATTCCGGAAGGCATGACGATTCAGGATTTTGGCGTCAGCTACGATGAACTGGAGCCGTTCTTCGACAAGGCGGAAAAAGTCTTTGGCACCTCAGGCAGCGCCTGGAGTATCAAAGGTAAAGTGGTCGGCAAAGATAAAGGTGGTAACCCGTTTGCGCCCGACCGCTCAGATAACTTCCCGCTGCCCGCGCAGAAGCGTACTTACTCGGCGCAGTTGTTTGCTCAGGCGGCAGAGTCAGTGGGTTATCATCCTTATGATCTGCCCTCCGCCAATACGTCAGGTCCGTACACCAATACCTATGGCGCGCAGATGGGGCCGTGCAACTTCTGCGGTTACTGCAGCGGCTACGCCTGCTACATGTATTCCAAAGCGTCGCCGAACGTCAATATCCTGCCCGCGCTGCGTCAGGAGCCGAAGTTTGAGCTGCGCAACAACTCCTATGTACTGCGGGTCAATCTCAGCGATGACAAAACGCGTGCCACCGGCGTGACCTATGTGGATGGACAGGGCCGTGAGCAGGTTCAGCCCGCAGATCTGGTCATCCTTTCCGCCTTCCAGTTCCACAATGTGCATCTGATGCTGCTGTCGGGCATCGGCAAACCGTACAATCCGATGACCAACGAAGGCACTGTGGGCCGTAACTTCGCCTATCAGAACCTCTCTACGCTCAAGGCGCTGTTTGATAAAAACACCACCACCAATCCGTTTATCGGTGCGGGTGGTGCAGGCGTCGCGGTGGATGATTTCAACGCGGATAACTTCGACCATGGGCCACTGGGCTTTGTCGGCGGTTCGCCATTCTGGGTCAACCAGGCGGGCACCAAACCGATCTCTGGCCTGCCAGTGCCTGCGGGTACGCCTAACTGGGGCAGCAAATGGAAAGCGGCGGTAGCGGACACCTACACGCATCACCTGTCGATGGATGCGCATGGCGCTCACCAGTCCTATCGCGCCAATTACCTCGATCTCGATCCTAACTACAAGGATGCCTATGGGCAGCCGCTGCTGCGCATGACCTTTGACTGGCAGGATAACGACATCAAAATGGCGCAGTTTATGGTCGATAAGATGCGCAATATTGCTGAAGCGATGAATCCAAAGATGATCATCGGCGGCGCGAAAAAGCCGGGCACCCATTTTGACTCCACGGTGTATCAGACCACCCATATCAGCGGCGGGGCGATCATGGGCGACGATCCCAAAACCAGTGCGGTTAACCGTTATCTGCAAAGCTGGGATGTGCCGAATGTCTTTGTTCCAGGCGCATCCGCCTTCCCGCAGGGACTGGGTTACAACCCGACCGGCATGGTGGCGGCGCTGACTTACTGGTCAGCCAAAGCTATTCGCGAACACTACCTGAAAAACCCCGGCCCACTGGTGCAGGCATAAGGATATGGCGATGAAAAATAGCATTCTGGCTCTGGTTCTTGGCTCCCTGACGTTTGCCGCACTGGCGGAGAGCAACCAGGACGATCTGGTTAAACGGGGTGAGTATCTGGCGCGTGCCGGGGACTGTGTTGCCTGCCACACCAGCAAAGGCGGCGCGGCGTTTGCCGGTGGTCTGCCGATGGCGACACCCATTGGTACCATCTACTCCACCAACATTACGCCCGATCGCGACACCGGCATTGGTGAATACAGCTACGACGACTTCCAGAAAGCGGTGCGTCACGGCGTAGCGAAAAACGGCGATACGCTCTATCCGGCGATGCCCTATCCCTCCTACGCCGTGGTCAGCGATGAAGACATGAAGGCGCTTTACGCTTACTTCATGCATGGCGTTGCGGCGGTTAAGCAGCCAAATCGGGAGAGCGACATTCCCTGGCCGCTATCGATGCGCTGGCCGCTGGCGGTCTGGCGCGGGATTTTTGCGCCCGACGTGAAAGCATTCCAGCCTGCAGCAGAGGAAGATCCGGTGCTGGCACGCGGTCGCTATCTGGTTGAAGGACTGGGCCACTGCGGGGCCTGTCATACACCGCGTAGCATCACCATGCAGGAGAAGGCGCTGACTAACGAAGAGGGCAGCGACTATCTGGCGGGCAGCAGTGCTCCTATTGATGGCTGGACCGCCAGCAACCTGCGCGGCGATAACCGCGATGGGCTGGGGCGCTGGAGCGAAGACGATCTGCGTCAGTTCCTGCGTTATGGCCGCAACGACCAGACTGCCGCGTTCGGTGGCATGACCGATGTGGTGGAACACAGTCTGCAGCACCTGAGCGAGTCTGATATCACGGCAATTGCGCGCTATCTGAAGTCACTGGGTGCGAAAGATCCCCATCAGGCAGCGTTCAGCGTGGATGATGCCACGGCAAAAGCGCTGTGGCGTGGTGATGACAGCCAGACGGGTGCTGCAACCTACGTTGACAGCTGCGCGGCATGTCATAAAACCGATGGCAGTGGCTATAAACGCTTCTATCCAGCGCTGCGCGGTAATCCGGTCGTTCTGGCGGACGATCCCACCTCCCTGATCCATATCGTGCTGGTGGGCGGGCAGTTGCCTGGCGTGAATGGCGCGCCGTCGACCATTACTATGCCAGCATTTGGCTGGCGTCTGAACGATCAGCAGGTGGCGGACGTGGTGAACTTCGTGCGCAACAGCTGGGGCAACACGGCGTCGAAACAGGTCAGCGCGAAACAGGTCGCTGAGCTGCGTAAAGATGAGAAAGATCGGCTGGGCAGTGCGGATATCAGCGTACTGGAAGGTAAATAACCGACAGTAACAGAGGCCGTCATCAACAGGATGACGGCCTTTTTTTTAAATATTCTCCAGATCGATTCCGCGTGTTTTCGGCCCGTAAATCCCTACCGACAGCATCACCATCACCATGCTCAGCACGATAAAGGTGATTACGCCTGGCGTGCCGGCATACTGCAATATCACCCCAATCAGAATACTGCTGAAGACCGTAGAAAGGCGACTGAAGGAGTAGCAGAAGCCGACTGCCCGCGCGCGGATATGGGTCGGGAAGATCTCGGTCTGATAGGCGTGGAAGCTGAAGGTCAGCCAGGCGTTGGACCAGGTGATCAGGAAGCCGCAGAGAATCAGCAACACTGGCTGCGTCTGGAAGGCGAACAGCGTGCCGAACACCACCGTCATCAGCGACGACAGGACGATCTGCCACTTATTCTCCAGCTTGTCAGCGTAGCGGCTGCAGATCAGCGAACCGAGCGGATAGGCCAGCGTGATGAAGAAGGCATAAAGCAAACTGTGCGTCACCGTGGCACCGTTGCCTGACAGCAGCGCAGGCAGCCAGTTACCAAAGCCGAAAAAGCCGATCGCCTGGAAAAAGTTCATCACCACCAGCATCAGGGTGCGCTTGCGGTAAGCGGGTGACCATATCTCGCTGAAACGCCCTCGTTTTGGCAGCTGCCCTGGGGCGTCATCGGGCTGAACAGCGGGGCCAGCCGGGATACCACAGCGCTGCTCCATCGTGGACAATACCTGATGCGCCTCCTGATGACGGCCCTGCTGCGCCAGCCAGCGTGCCGACTCCGGCAGATTTCTGCGCACCAGCCAGATCACCAGTGAACAGACCGCGCCTGCGATCACCACCCAGCGCCAGCCTTCAAGACTGAGCAGCGTTAGCGGAATCAGCCACCAGGACATCAGCGCCACGGCGGGTACCGACAAAAACTGCACGAAAAAAGAGAAGGCAAAGGCGCGGCTGCGCAGATTGGTCGGCACCCATTCCGACAGATAGGTGTCAATGGTCACCAGCTCGACGCCCAGCCCGATCCCCACCAGGAAGCGGAACAGAATAATCATCTCCGCACTTTGCTGGAACGCCATCAGCAGTGAAAACAGCCCATACCACAGCAGCGCACACATAAAGGTCAGACGGCGACCAAAGCGGTCAGCGTAGGGCGCCAGCAGGCTGGCACCGAAAAACAGGCCGAGAAAAGTGGCCGAGGCGAATGCCGCCTGATCGGAGAAGCCCAGCACGCCTGCCGCGCCGGTGTGAAAGACGCCTGCGGATAGCAGGCCGGTGCTGATATAGCCGGTTTCAAACAGGTCATAAAGCTCAAAAAAACCGCCCAGCGCCAGCAGCGTAATAAAGCGCCACAAACCCGTGGAGGAGGGCAGCGCATCAACCCGTGCGGCTAAGCTGTTGCGGGCCGCCGGTGAAGCGTGCAGTGGCGGCAGGCTGGTGGAGGTAGTGGTCATTTCAGCATGAACCTCAGGCAGTGTGAGACGACTCGCAGCCGGTCAGATAAGGATTAACAGAGTTAACCGTTAGCAAGCGAAGAAATAGCAGAATAATCAATTCATCCGCCGTTGCCGAGCGGGGCGTTGCTGACGATTTAGCAATGTACGTTGCAGGTTTTGCCATCTGTGGCGCACGTACTCCGGCAGCGACGACTGGAGCAGGATCTGCATGCCGCAAATTCCGGGCTGTCTCTCAGCCCGGTCACGTGAGGGCAGGTCCGCATGGATGCAAATGGCGTCCTTGCGCTAGCATAGTCCCGCTTTGTGACACTTTCTTCACGGACGCGGAAAAAGCTGAGCTGAAGAAGCAGACCCAATTACGGAAAGATGAGGTTAACGTGAGTTTTTTTGACGAGCTGAAAGCATCGCTGGAAGAAGCTGTTGAGATCAAAAACGGCGTCCGGGTGCCTGGTCGTGTTACGCGCTATACGGTGGCCGATGTGAAGGCTATTCGGGCACTCAACCCATGCCCCGATATCCCCCAGCCGGAAAAGAGAGAAAGCGCCACCGATAATGCCTGCATCGGTGGCACTGAGACTTAAGGCAGTTTCGGCCAGACACCCGGCCCAATTGGCAGACCCAGCAGATACCACACCATCAGCAGCGCTATCCAGCTGATAAAGAACACCAGCGGATAGGGGAAAATCAGCACGTAATAGGTGCCGAGCTGCGCATCTTTCTGATAACGCTGCAAAAAGGCCAGGAACAGCGGCAGGAAGGGCGACATGGGTGCCAGCGGCAGTACGGCGGAGTCAGCGATGCGGAAAATCATCTGAGCGAAGGCGGGATGAAAGCCGAGCAGCATAAACATCGGCACAAAGACCGGCGCCAGAATTGACCAGATTGCTGAGCCGCTGGCGATAAACATACAGAGAAACGCCGACAGGAACATCAGGCCCAGAAAGGCGGGCGCGCCGCTGACGCCTGCGCTTTCCAGCACATCGGTCAGCCCGATTGCCATGAATTTTCCCATGTTGCTCCAGTTGAAGAACGCCACGAACTGCGACAGCGGAAACACCATCACAATAAAGCCCGCCATGCCCTTCATCGGATCGACCAGCAGCTGCGGGATATCATCCGGACGGCGGATCTGCCGTGTCACCACGCCGTAAGCAATCGCCACCACAAAGAAGAACAGAATGATGATGGGCACAATGCCCTGAATAAAAGGCGAAGGAATGATGGCGCCGGTGGTGGGATTGCGTAGCGGTGCATTTTCGGGCACCACCAGCAGCGCCATCAGGGCGATAAACAGCAGCGCGGCGATCCCGGCGGCCCGCAAACCGCGGTTCTCCAGAGGCGTCAGTGCCGCCAGCTTCTCACCGTTGCCCTGCCACTGCGGCAGGCGCGGCTCGACGAATTTATCAGTGAGCAGCGCGCCCACTATCGTCAGCACAATCACCGAGGTCGCCATAAAGAACCAGTTGTCGATGACGCTGACATGCACCGTATCGCTGACGGCTTTAGCCGCTTCGGTGCTGATGCCCGAGAGCAGCACATCGGTGGTGACAATCAGCAGATTGGCGGTAAAGCCAGAGGCGACGCCGGCAATGGCCGCCAGCAGGCCTGCAACCGGATGACGGCCCACTGCCAGGAAGATCAGCGCACCGAGTGGCGGCATCACCACCAGCGCAGCATCCGAGGAAATATGGCTGAAGAAGGCGATAAACAGCACCATATAGCTGGCGTAACGACGGCTGACGCGCGACGCCATCTTCACCATCAGTGACTGTAGCAGGCCGACTTTTTCCGCCAGACCGGCACCAATCACCAGCGCCAGAATCGATCCCAGCGGGGTGAAGCTGCTGAAGTTTTTGATGATATTGGGCAGGATCCACTGAATGCCTGCGACGCTCAGCAGGTTGTTCACCCGCACCATTTCACCGTTACTGGGGTTCTTTACCGCCAGATCCAGTGCACTGATAATGGCGGTTGCCACCATCAGCACCACGATCAAATAAACAAACAGTAAGAACGGGTTGGGCACTTTATTGCCCACACGCTCGATCCAGCTGAAGAGCCTGCCGGGGCTTCGGTTCTCGGATGTTGCTTCCATGGTATGGGTTCTCGTCTTGTGTTTCCCCTATCGGCGCAGGCCCGGTCTGGCGTCGGTCATGGTATATGACCGACGGTGAGTTCAGAGTCGGCTCCGCTGAAGCAGGGATGTGTTTGCACTATTTTTATAGTGGTCCGTGTCAGAGACACGGCCGGTGGCTCATTCGGCCAGTTTTGTTGGTGTGATCCCCGCCGGGATCGGACAGATATAAGGCTGCGCGGCGCGCACCCGTTCAAACTCGGCCCGGCAGCCAGCCAGCGCCTGCGGATCCGTTAGCAGTGTTAACACCGTGGCCGCCATCACTTTGCCTGCCAGAAACATCCCCTTATGCCCGATAGTGGTGCGGCCCTGCGCCACCAGTTGCCAGGTGTGCAGCGGCGTGCCGAAGGTAAAACAGGGCGCAAAGCACTGTGCGGTCGGCGTCACCCAGCTGACATCGCCGACATCGGTGGAGCCATACAGCAGCTCACGCGTAACCGCATAGGGCGCGACCTCATCCATGAACAGCTTATTGCCCAGTTGCGCAGCCCAGGCATGACCGGCTTCGCCACCCGTAAGGGCGGCATTGAGCCGGGCGTTGCGCAGATCGTCATCGGTCAGAGTGGCACGCAGTTCCGCCGCAAACGCGCGCTCTTCGTCGCTGTAGTCGGGCAAACCAAACTGATGCAAATAGCGCTCCATGACCGCTTCAAGTGCACGATTAGGCACGTAGTCTGAACAGGCTTTGTCAAAACGCACGGTCAGCGTGGTGTCGGTCATCAGTGCAGCGCCCCTGGCGATGTTAATCACCCGTTCGTAGATCGCCTGCGCCTGCGGCAGTTCCGGGGCGCGAATCAGGTAAAGCACCTCTGCATCGGCCTGCACCACATTCGGTGAAACGCCACCGCTATTGGTGATGGCGTAGTGCAGACGCGCTTCCTGCACGATATGCTCGCGCAGAAAGTTGGCACCGGTATTCATCAGCGTGACGGCATCCAGCGCGCTGCGGCCCAGGTGGGGAGAGTTGGCCGCGTGCGCCGCGATGCCTTTAAAGCTGAACGCCGCCTGGATATTGGCGAGCGTGCGCAAATTGAACATGCCGCTGAAGCCTTCAGGATGCCAGGTTACCGCGGCATCAACGTCGTCAAACAGCCCTTCGCGCACCATAAAAGTTTTGCCCGATCCGCCTTCTTCGCCAGGGCAACCGTAAAAGCGAACCGTGCCGCCCGTGTGATGCTGTTCCATCCAGGCTTTTACGGCGCACACCGCGGCTACACCTGCTGTACCGAGCAGGTTGTGGCCGCAGCCGTGTCCGTTGCCGTTAGCCTCCAGCGGCTGCGGCCGTGCACAGCCCGACTGCTGGCTCAGACCAGCCAGCGCATCGAACTCGCCGAGGATAGCGAGCACCGGCTTGCCGCTGCCCACGCTGGCGATAAAGGCGGTGTCGATGCCACCCACACCGCGTTCCACAGTGAATCCTTCTTTTTCCAGCGCGTCAGCCAGCAGAGCAGAGGATCGGGTTTCGGCAAAACGGGTTTCCGGCGTGTCCCAGATGGCGTCACTGAGCGTGCTGAAGCGGAGCTGATGGCGATCGATATACCCGGCAATAAATGCTTCTATCATCGTGATCCTCCGAACTGTGCCTGATTCAGCGTCAGTGTTGTCAGCAACGTGATGGCGTCTGGCATGACCCGCTCATCAAAGTCGAATTTCGCATTGTGGTGACCCGCCGCCAGGTCACAGCCAAAAATGACGTAAGAGGCCTGGCCGCCACGCTGCTTTACGCGCTCCATCATGTAAGTGGCATCTTCCGAACCTGCCGCCTGCGCTTTACGATCGACCACAGAGTCGAATATGCCGAGTGCATCTGCCTGCTGATGGATAAAATCGACCCACGGTTGCGTCGGGGTACAGCTGCGTGCAGCACCCATTAATGAAACCTGCTGCTCAACGCCATACATCGCGGCTGCACCGGCAATCACCCGCAGCGCCTGCTGATAAATATCGTCATTAACCTGATTAGTGACGCCACGGGTTTCGACTTTCAGCAGGGCGCAGTCGGCCACCACATTGCGGCCGGTTCCTGCCTGTAGCACGCCAACGTTAACCCGCGCCACGCCGCCGCTGTGCTGTGTTAAGCCATGCAGCGCCAGCGTCGCCTGTGCGGCAGCCAGCAGGGCGTTGCGCCCCTCTTCCGGGCGACCGCCCGCATGAGCACCGACGCCGGTGAAGTGAACATCCAGCTTGGTAGTAGCCAGGAAGCTGTCGCTGCCGCATACCACTTCGCCTGCCGGCACGCCGGTACCGATATGAATTGCGGTGAAACGCTCAACGTCATCGACCACGCCCGCCGCGACCATCGCTTTGGCACCACGCACACCCTCTTCGGCGGGCTGGAAGATCAGTTTGATTGTGCCGCTGAGTTCATCTTTCATCGCCATCAGCACGGAAGCGAGGCCCAGACCAATGGTGGTGTGACCGTCATGGGCGCAGGCGTGCATCATGCCGGCGTTGCAGGAGGCGAACCCTTCACGCTGTGGCAGATGATCGTCGGCCTGGCTTTCATTGAGATCCAGTGCATCCATATCGACGCGAAAGCCCATCACCGGACCGGGGCGACCGGTCTCAAGTGTCGCCACAATGCCGCAGAATCCGCCGGAGAAGTGGCTGATCCACTGCGGTAGCGCGCCCTGCTTTAGCGCGCGCGCCTCCTGCTGCTTCAGTACGGCTTCGTCAGGTAAGCCCATCCGCGCATCGGCGTCGATCACTTCACGGCCCAGCTTCAGTTGATAACCGAGCTTATGCAGTTCTTCTGCGACTAACGTCGCGGTGCGGAACTCCAGCCAGCCCGATTCGGCGTAGTGATGGAAGTCGCGACGCCACTGTTGCAGCTTTGGCAGCAGGGCGCAGACGTGCTCTGAAAGGGGTCTCATCGGCTCTCTCCTCGTTGTTGATTTTTTATGCACTGCATCGAATCTACACAATGGAGTTGGGCGGCATAAGATGCGAATATCTTGTGACTGATAAACAACGGTTATCGAAAAACTATGTCTGCCAATCTCAAACTTCATCAGCTGCGCGCTTTCACTGACGTGGCGCGACAGGGCAGTATCCGGGCGGCAAGCCGACTTTCCGGGCTGTCGCAACCGGCGTTAACCAAAGCGATTCAGGAGCTGGAGCGCGAGTTGGGGGCAAAGCTGTTTATCCGCCGTCAGCAGGGTGTCGTGCTGACCGATATCGGTGATAACTTTTTTCGTCATGCCAGCCTGGTACTGGCAGAGCTGCGGGTCGCCGAAGAGGATATCCAGCAGCGATTGGGGCTGGGCGGCGGTCAGGTGAATATTGGCGTGGGTGGCAGCGTGGCCCGCACCATCATGCCGCAGGTGATAAACCAGTTTCATCGCGAATACCCACTCGTGAAGGTGCGCATTGTTGAAGGCCAGCTGGTCTCAATGGTGCATGAGCTGCGTCAGGGAGCGCTTGATTTCACTATCAATACGTATGACCAGAGCCATCTCGATCAGGAGCTGATGTATGAGCGGGTAATGGAACGCGAGTACAAAGTGGTGGTGCGCAAAGGCCATCCGCTGGAGAAAGCCCGTTCTCTGGCAGAATTACAGCAGGCAGACTGGACGATGCCAACCCCGAAAGGCAGTTACTATCGCTTGCTGCACGATCTGTTTGGCGAGCGCGGCATGGCACCTAAAATCGTGGTGACCTGTGAAACCTTTATGGCCTGCACCAGCCTGGTGGCACAAAGTGATTTCATCAGTATTCTGTCGGTCGACGTGATTGACGATCCCATTCTGGGCCGTTCGCTTGTGGCACTGTCGCTCGATGACCCTTTGCCGAAAGCGATCTTCTATCTGATTCAGCGCAAAGACACGACGCTGACCCCAATGAGCAGTTATATGGCACAACTCTTTCGCCGTTATTGTCAGTAAAATCAGTACGTAAAGTCGATCGTCTACACTGTTAAGGTACTGAAAAAATCCAACCGACAAATAGAGGTTACGATGCAAGTTAGTCCTTATCTGTTTCTCTATGGCCGTTGTGAAGAGGCTATCGACTTTTACCTGCAGGCAACCGGTGGAGAGTTACTCTCTAAAATGAAATTCGGTGATATGCCGGATCAGGGTGAGCAGGTCGGCGATGAGTCCGCAGCGCCACAGCCGCCAGAAAAGATCATGCATGCGCAATTACGCATTGGTGACGGTGAGCTGATGCTCAGCGATGGCAATACCGAACAGCCTCCAGCGTCAGAGCATGCGGGTTACGCGGTCAGCCTCTCTACCCATGATGTTGAAAAGGGCAAAGCCTGGTTTGAGAAATTATCGGCAGGCGGCAAAGTGACGACGCCATGGCAGGAGACGTTCTGGTCGAACGGATTCGCGATGTTCATTGATAAATTCAACATTCCATGGCGCATCAATGTTGAGAAGCCGCAGAATTAAATGCAGAGTAGATGCAGTGCTTATCAGATTAGCCTGCAGCTGAAAAGCTGGCCCTGATGCGTGATGTCCTGGGCCAGCTCACCGACTAAACGGGCGGTTGTTGCAACCGCCCGCTATTATCAGAAGTTATAACCCGCCACCAGGTAGTAACCCCAGCCGGTCGATTTCACTTCAAACGGACCCTTGCCGAAGTTCAGCTCCTGGCCATCCGCCCACTGTCCGCCGTTATGGAAGTAACGCGCCACCGCAGAGAAGTGCCAGTGATCGTAACCCAGGGACAGAATGTGGCTGGAGGCAATAGAGTTGCTGGTGCGTGATGAACCGCCTTTCTCATTGAGATCGGAACCCCAGTCGAAGTTGGTGAAGCCCACATAGCCCAGGTTACCACCCCACAGCGTGGTGATTGGCACGAAGTATTTCACCTTAAAGCGATAGCCATCCCAGCTGTTTTCGTTCGCCGCGCCGTAGTTTTCCCACTGATATTTGGCATAGACGTTCAGCGACAGGCCGACATCGCTGTGCGTATCGATATCGGTGCCCAGACCCATGTACCAGGTGTTCTGGCGGTTATCGCTGTTACGGCCCATGTCGTAAATGTAGTTGTTGGCGAAATACCACTCTTTGAACGGGCCAAAGGCCAGGCTGGTGCCGGTCAGCTTGTCGATAGAGAAGCGTGGTTCAATCTCCATAAACATCGGTGAACCGTGGTCGAACACGCCATTGGCATTGCTGTTGCCCACGCCGAAGAAGTTAGGCACGTCGAGATAGCCGTAGAAATCAAACCAGTCTTTCCTGGCAAACGCTTCATATTCCAGATAAACGTCGTTGTTAAACTGCGGTCCGAAACGCGTGTGGTAACTACCGACCACGTTTACGCTCTGATGCCACCAGTCGGAGACATACTGCGGATCGCTTTCCGCTGCCTGCGCAGCACCACTCAATGAACATGCCAGCACGGCACCTGCTATCAACGTTTTATATTTCATTATTATCAGCCACATGCTTTTGACCGCCGCACAGCAGACGCAGTCAGAGAAAAATCGGTCCCTTGATGGGAATGAGGGTTTCACAGCAAATAACAGCCAGTTCTTCAGCCCGCGTAGCGTGCCTGTAACAGATCGATAGAAAATAGATTTTGCTCACGTTTGTCAAAAAGTGTTGCATTACAATTCAGCTAAAATGTGATGAGCTTCACAATAACGGCGTGGATCGAACGGAACCAGGCAACCGTTTACGTTGTCTGGTTCGTGATCAAACAGCGGGAATCAGGGAAGTGTAACGCGAACCTGCAAACCACAAATTGCACCCTGTGGCGAGAGGCAATTAGAAAGGGCGACGTGAATCTGATGCTTTTGAGCGACGTTGCGCACAATGGATAATCCCAGGCCGCTACCCTGAGCTTTAACATCAGGCGAACGGGTAAAGCGATCAAATGCGCGCTCGATAAAGGATTCCGGCATGCCCGGCCCGTTATCCACAATATCGACCACGGTCTTTCCGGCAACCCGATGCAGCAGTACATCGACCAGGCTACCTTCCGGGGTGTGTAGCATGGCGTTACCAATCAGATTATCGAACAGGCTTCGCAGCTCGGAACGGCTGGCCTGCAGACGGTACTGCGTGGAGCCATTAAAGCCGATATCGATGCCGCGTTTATCCGCCACGACCATCAGCTGCTCAATGCTCTCTTTCAGCAGATCTTCCAGTTCGATATGCTCAACGCTGGCGACCACGCTCTGGTCATCCTGGCGTGAGACATTGAGTAATTGCGTGACCAGGTGACGGGTACGTGTCACGCCCGCTTCCAGCTGGCTGAACTGCCGGCTCGCTTCGCCTGGCTGAATATGCTGACGCAGGTTTTCCAGCTGTAACGTCACGGCCGTTACCGGCGTGCGCAGTTCATGAGCGGCATCTTCCAAAAACTGACGCTGTGACGACCAGGCCTCACGCAGTTTACTCAGCAGCGAGTTATAGGCGGCCACCAGCGGCAGGATCTCATCCGGTAAACCTTCCGGTGAGACGTTGTGCGGATGATGCGTCTCCTGCGCGGCAATCTGACGCGAAGCGACCTGCAGATCACGGGTGATCTTGCGTACGACCAGCCAGATCACCAGCAGCGACAGCGGCATCATCAGGATCATTGGAATGATCGCTGACAGCGCCCGTTTGACCATCAATGCCTTCATGTAGCTGAGATTGTGCATCACCTGAATGGTTTTAATCTCACTGCCAGGCAAGCCGGGCCGGGTATAGATGCGCCATTCACAGTCGTCGCACTGACCGATATGGACGTCGCGATAGCCACGCTGGTTTTGCAGCGGGGCCTGCAGCTCCGGCCATGAGCTGGCGCGCAACTGGCCCTGATCGTCCCATAGCTGCACCACAAAGGCGCTTTTCGCCTTGTCAGGCGCAATAAGCATCGGCATCAGGGCGGGCATCTGTTTATTGGTGGACCAGGCATCCGCGATTTTGGCCAGCTGATCGTCCTTCATGGTGCCGACCATATCGCCGTAGCAGCTGAAGAAATACCAGGTGACGCCACCGATCATCAGCAGATGAATAATCAGCAGCGTAGAGAGTAATTTGTTGCGCAGTGAGCGCATAAAGCGAAAAGGTTTCATATTGCCGGCACCCGCCAGCCCAGACCGCGCACGTTGCGGATCACGTCGTTATCCAGCTTGCGGCGCATCCCGTGGATCAACACATCCACCGCGTTGCTGCTGACTTCATCGCCCCAGCCATAGATACGGTTTTCCAGCTGCTCGCGTGACAGAATAGCGCCCGGCCGCTCCAGCAGGGCGTAGAGCAGGGCATATTCGCGCGCCGTAAGCTGCTCACGCTGGCCTTTGTAGAGCACTTCACGGGTCATCATATCCAGCTGCACATCGCCGCTGCCCAATACGGAATCTGCCGCGCCGTGGCTGCGTCGGGTAATGGCGCGCATCCGGGCCATGACTTCCTGTAAATCGAACGGTTTAAGCAGGTAGTCGTCAGCACCGCTGTCGAGTCCCTGAATCCGCTGCGCCACCGTGTCGCGTGCAGTAAGAATGAGTACTGGCGTCGCGTCGCCGCGCCCGCGCGCCCGGCGCAGGACCTGCAGGCCATCATCCCGTGGTAAGCCGAGATCGAGCAGCACGCAGCTGTAGCCGCCTTCGCTCCAGGCGTTCTGGGCATAGACGCCATCGCGCACCCAATCCACCGACCAGCCCGCGCCCTGCAGTGCCTGCTGCAGGTTAGCGCCGATCATTTCATCATCTTCAACCAGTAACACGCGCATGGCTGATCTCCTTCATAAAGATAAGAGAGAGTTTACTCATCAATTGTTAGGCCAGAATTATCCTTCCGCCGTCATACTTCGCACTATGGCGGCGTTGGCTGCGACTTACCGCCCAGGTCACTGACTGATGTCAGCTCTCTGGGACGGCTGCGTCTGACCGCCTTGCCAAAGTACGAATTATTTTGGCGGACCGCTGTTCTCTTACTTCGCACTGTGGCGGCACTGGCTGCTTTTGCTCACCCCAGTCACTGACTGATGTCAGCTCTTGGGGATTCGCCCTTGCCTCAGCACAAATTATTTTGGCAGTCTGCCGGCCTTAACGTTTTGCTGGAGTCGCGTCTGGCCGCGCAATGCGGCACCCGTTTCCGTGCTTGCTAATTCTGCGCTAATTTTCTGCTAATTAAGGGATAAATTTAAACAAGTAAAGTGGTTCCACTGCACATCAGAATCGACAGGAGGAACCATGAATCAGCGCGAGTTTATTCGGAGTTTGCTGGACTGGATTGAGAATAACTTAGGACACGATCTGCACCTGGATGAAGTGGCGCGCCGCTCAGGCTATTCGCGCTGGCATCTGCAACGCCTGTTTCGACAGCATACTGGTTTTTCACTGGCAGAATATATCCGTCAGCGCCGCCTGACCGAGTCTGCGCTCACGTTGCTGAGCAGCAACGAAGCGATACTGCAGGTGGCGATGAACTACGGCTTCGATACCCAGCAGGCCTACACCCGCACCTTTAAAAACTATTTCATGATGACGCCGGGCCAGTTGCGCCGTCAGCGTCGCGTCGAGCCGGATCGGCTGCTGTTCCCCCTGGCGATGGCCAGCTGATGCCTGATAAGATCTTCCCGTCACAGCCAGCAGACGGGAAGGTCGGCCCGCGCTCTGCGCCATTCTCCTCCTGCCTCTGCCTCGCTTTTTTTCCCGCCCGCCACAGCGTCCCAGCCTGAACGTGTTAGTTTGTTGCCAGCATCCCTTTATTTTCGGAGTCGGGAAACATGGAAAACGGCGCGAATTTAACCGCCATGCTGGTATTTGCTCGGGTAGTAGAGTTACAGAGTTTCAGTGAAGCGGCCCGCGCACTGGGCTGGTCCAAATCCCATGTCAGTCGGGAGATCGCCCGGCTGGAGTTGCGGCTCGGTATCCGATTATTGCAGCGCACTACGCGGCGGCTGGCACTCACCGAGATGGGCCAGGCATACTATCCCTACTGTGTGCGAATGCTGGCTGAAGTGCAGCGTGCCGAAGCCTTTGTGCAGCAGTTGCATCAGCAGCCCGCCGGCCATATCCGACTTCAGGCACCCGTCACCTTCGGCTGCCAGTGTGTCGTTCCTGTTCTGAACCGTTTTCTTCGTCGTCATCTGCATATCAACGTTGATCTCGATCTGACCGATCGCAATCATGATCGGCTGGACGATCAGACGGATCTGGCGATTGTGATCCGATCCCGATCGCCGCAGCAGGGCAATTTCCGGGTATTGAGCGATATCGACTGGGGACTCTATGCCGCGCCCGCTTATCTGGCGCAGCGGCCCGCCATCACCCACCCCGAAATGCTGCCGCGCCACGACCTGCTGATGTTCCATGGTCCGGCACACACCGCCGCGCTGCCGTTCCGCCGGGATAAACAGCGACTGGCGCTGGACGTGCGCAGTCGTTTTCGCGCCAACAACAGCATGGCGCTGCTTAATGCCGCGCTGGCGGGCAGTGGCATCGCCTATTTGCCTTCCTACATGGCGCAGGAGGCGATGGCGCGTGGGGATATCCAGCAGCTGCTGCCGGAGTGGCAGATGGATCGCCTGCAAAGCTATCTCCTGCTTCACGACCATCCCGATCCGGTGTCACCGGTGACGCTACTGTGTGATGCACTGGTTGAGGCGCTAAATCCAGGCTGATTGTTGCCTGCTGACAACAATCAGCGCCACAGAGTAACTATTCCGCCACGACTGTTGTTGCTGCGCGACTCCGGTTAGCCTGTATCCCTGATCATTCAACGGATATCACCATGCAACAGTTACCCGAAACGGCAGAGTTTCATCACTGGAAACGGAATTTAGCAGTCTGCGTCGCTGGCTCATTTACCACTATCGTGGCGATGACGCTGCTGCTGCCGTTTCTGCCGCTCTATATTCAGCAACTGGGTGTTGAGCAGCCTGCGGCTATTGCCCGCTGGTCCGGGCTGGCCTATGGCGCAACCTTTTTCAGCGCCGCGCTGACGGCACCGCTGTGGGGCCGGCTGGCTGATCGTTATGGTCGTAAACTGATGCTGATTCGGGCCAGTCTCGGAATGGCGATTGCGATGTCGCTGATTGGCATGGCGACGGCGCCGTGGCAACTGGTGGCGCTGCGCCTGCTGGCGGGGCTGCTGGGCGGCTACGCATCGGGATCGACCATTCTGGTGGCAGCGCAAACCCCAAAAGCGCAGACGGGCTGGGCGCTGGGCATCCTCTCCTCGGGCATTATGGCGGGCAACGTGGTCGGGCCGCTGCTAGGGGGCGTCTTGCCGCCGCTGATTGGCATCCGTCAGACTTTCTGGCTGACGGGCGCGGTGATTTTTCTCGCTTTCCTCGCCACCACCTTTTTACTCAGAGAGTTGCCGCGTGCTGCGGCGACGTCGCGCGGCAATCCGCAACAGCTGCCTGCAGAGCAGCCGGTTAACCACAATCTGGTGCGGCTGATGTGGCTCTCGGGCATGTTGCTGATTTTCGCCAGCATGTCGATTGAGCCGATTATCACGCTCTATGTGGGCGAGTTTGTGCGGGGTGACCATCGGGTGACAGTGGTAGCCGGACTGGTGATGTCTGCTGCGGCGCTGGGCACGATCCTGGCGGCACCCCGACTGGGTCGTCTGGCCGATCGGGTGGGGCACTGGCGGGTACTGACCGGCGGTCTGGTAATCAGCGGGCTGCTGCTGATTCCACAGGCATTTATCACGGCAGCCTGGCAACTGGTGTTATTACGTTTTCTGATGGGGATGGCCCTGGGCGGATTGATGCCGTGCATCACGGCGATTATCCGCCATAACGTGCCGGCCTCACAGGTGGGGCGGATGCTGGGGTTTTCGACCTCGGCGCAATATATCGGCCAGGTGAGCGGCCCGCTGTTTGGTGGGGTGATCGCCGGTGCGTTTGGGATGCGACCCGTGTTTCTGGCAACCTGCGGAGTAATGTTATTTTGCGCGTGGCTTAACTGGCGCGGAATGCAGAAATAGCGCGATCAAAAAAGGCGGACCGGAGTCCGCCTTTTGTTATTCACTTTCCAGTGAATTACTTCTGATCAGGTAATGCGTAGGCAATCACATAGTCACCCAGCTTGGTACCAAATGAGCCATGACCACCCGCCGCGATGACAACGTACTGCTTGCCATTCACTTCATAGGTCATCGGCGTCGCCTGGCCGCCTGCTGGCAGACGTGCTTCCCAGAGCAGTTCGCCGGTATCGGTGCTGAAAGCACGCAGGTAGTTATCTGCGGTCGCTCCAATGAAGAATACCTTGCCCGCGGTGGTGACAGGACCACCCAGCATTGGCATACCCATTTTGAACGGCAGCGGAACCGGTGCGCTGTCGCGAACGGTACCGATACGCTGTTTCCAGACAACGTTGTTGGTTTTCAGATCCACCGCGGAGACATAACCCCAGGCAGGCTGTTTGCAAGGCAGACCAAACGGTGACAGGAACGGGTTCAGCTCGACGCCATACGGCACGCCATACTGTGGCTGAATACCGGTTTCCGTACCTGAACCACCCTCAGCACCTTTCGGCGGCTCAATCGGGTTGCCCGGGCCACGTGGAACCAGCTTAGAGACAAACGGCAGCGCCATTGGGTTAGCAATTGCGATCTGACGATTAGGATCAACTGCGATGCCGCCCCATTCGAACATACCGAGGTTACCCGGGAAGACCAGCGTGCCCTGCTCAGATGGCGGCGTAAACGGACCTTCATAGCGCAGACGCTTGAAGATCACGCGGCACACCAGCTGGTCGAACATCGTCGCGCCCCACATGTCCTTGTCCGTCAGGTTCTGTTTCGGACGGAAGGTCAGCTCAGAGTAGGGCTGAGTGGCAGCAACGTGGTCGCCTTTAGCGGCACCCTGTGGCACTGGCGTTTCTGGCGCGGGAACTACTGGCTTGCCGGTGCGACGATCCAGCACAAAGATATTGCCGGTTTTCGCTGGCGCGTAAACAACCGGTACGGTGTTGCCATCTTTATCGGTGATATCAGCCAGTGTCGGCTGAGACGGCAGATCCATATCCCACAGGTCGTGATGCACGGTCTGATAAGACCAGACCAGCTTACCGGTCGTGGCATTCAGGGCCAGTACGCTGCTCGCATAACGTTCCTGCTCTGGCGTGCGGTTGCCGCCCCAGATATCCGGCGTGGTCACACCCATTGGCAGGTAAACGGTATCCAGTTTCGGATCGTAAACTGCCGGGGCCCATGAGTTCGGAGAGTTCATGGTGAAGGTGTGTTCATCAGCCGGAATAGCATTCGGGTCTTTCGCGCCGGGATCAAATACCCACAGCAGTTTGCCGGTATTCACATCAAAGCCACGAATCACGCCTGATGGCTCGCGAGTCGAGAAGTTATCGGTAACCGCACCCGCCATCACGATGGTGGTATTGGTAATCACCGGCGGAGAAGTTGGCTCGTACATACCCGCTGTGGTGACAGGCTGTTTATGCTGGAGATCCAGCTCGCCGTTGACACCAAAGGACGGGCAGCGTTCGCCAGTCTCTGCGTCCAGCGCAAACAGACGGCCATCGTTCACAGGCAGATAAATACGACGTGAGCAGATAGCAGGCTGAGTGTTCGCTGCATCGGCTGCTGCGGGCACTTCGTGGTAAGAGACACCGCGACAGGTCACGTGCTGGAAGGTCGGGTTCACCTTCATGCCCGGATCGAACTTCCACTTCTGCTTACCGGTTGCCGCATCCAGCGCAAACAGAATCTGGTGTGGCGAACAGAGATAAAGCGTGTCGCGGATTTTAATCGGGGTCACTTCGTCGGTGATTTCACCGGGATCGTTAGGGGTTTTCATGTCGCCTGTCTGGAACTGCCAGGCAACCTGCAACTCTTTCACGTTCTGGTGATTAATCTGCTTCAGCGGCGAGAAACGGGTTCCCTGCTGATCGCGCGCATACGCGGGCCAGTCAGCATCCGGGATGTTGCTCAGCGGCGTAGCCTGCGGAGCGTTGTCAGCGGTTTCTGGTACAGACCCGTTGATAACCTGCGGATCGTTGAATACCGCATAAGCCAGCACGATGGCACTGGCAATCAGCGCGACAGCCATCGAACCCAGTGCCGCTTTGCTGCCGGCATTGAAGCTGCGATAAACAAACGGCAGGATCAGCCAGACACCGAAGATCACCAGCACATCAGTGCGTGGTGCCAGTGCCCAGAAGTCGGTACCCACTTCCCACACGCCCCAAATCAGGGTGCCGATCAGCAGCAGCGCATAAAGAACCAGCGCGGTGCTTTTGCGACGGGAAAGCAGATAAGCGGTGACAAGCATAATCACACCGCCGAAAACGTAATACCAGGAACCACCAATGGCGGCTAACCAGCCACCGCCAATCAGCATAAACGCGCCCGTCAGCACTGCGAACAGTACTGTCAGGAAACGAATTACGCCAAAAGATGAGGAGTTTTTCCCCATAATATCGACCTCGTTTCGTTGCCATAAAACACACGAAAACAACCAGATAGGCTGTTTCCAGTTATCAAGTACAAATGATTAAAGGTGTTCTTGAGTATCTCTTCCGATAAGACAGACGGTCCCTTTGTGTTAAATGTTATAGCAAAATTAGATCGAGGTTTGATTTTTTTAGCTTAAAGCGCTTAACAATTGGAGTAATACGACATTTTATGAGGGATTAAAGGACGTTAAGCGCACCGCCATGTGCCCTTAACGCCGGAAGGCAGGATTTGTGAATCAGCCGCTAATAAGATCGCCATCCGAGCGTTGCTGTTGCCAGCCGCTAATGTTTATCTCAGTAAACTGTTCAGCGGTTAAAGGCGGCGTATGACATCGCACGATGACCTCTGCACCTTTTTCACGGAATGTCGCCATAAAAAAGGGAAAGGTAAATTTTTCGTAATTATCACTGAAGAACCATTCACTTAAAACAATACCTGAAAAAGGAAAGGATTCAAGTAGTCGCCAGTCTGCTCCCGGCGGTGCAAAATCATAAAGCCAGAAATCAAATTTCGTTGTTAATTCAAGCAGTGACGCACTGTTCGCAGCTAAGCTGGAATAATTTATTCCAATCCGGACGCGCTCATTTTGTAAATGTGCATAGGCGTCCGGAATCGCGATCATTTCCTGCAAACGAATATCGCCAACCGGAACAATCATTAATGCTTCTTCACTTGCAATTTTGTTGTGCAATGAAACAATGTTGTTTGTATTAAGTATATTTCCGCGGTCCTGGTTTTGCTCAAGATAAGGCACGCTATAGCAAATGCCTGTGACATTACGCTTAACGTGATGAATAGGTTCAGTAACATAAGGGTTATATAAACTGTTTTTCATTATCTCTACGAAATGCAATAAAAAGGATTTATTGATAATTAAGCATATAAAAAATCGCATTTTTTTAAACGCGTGAATAAATATAGATCAACTGCATAATCCAAATCACCCTTTTGTTGGATTAGAAAGTAAATATACCTATTAACAGTGAGATGATAATTCCTTTGGTATCTGATGATGTGCTGGAATATATTCAATGGTAGGTATCAATAGGTTGTTAATAATCAGGATGGGGCTGACACACCGTTACTGCAAAGTAATGCAGTGTATTGCGCAGTAAGACAGGGCTGGAGCCGCAGGCCATGCGCTCTCATCCGGGTCTGTTAACCGGGTATCGTCAACATTTACACCAATAACACCGCGCAACGACGCGGGTTTTCTCACCTGATTTGGGATAAGACATGGGATTTATGGCATCCGCAGCGGAAGAGTCGCTGTGGCGACATCGGACTTTTGTCGCCTTCTGGCTAGCGCGCACCTGCTCATCATTTGGTTTTCAGATGTTCTCGGTGGCGATCAGCTGGCAGATCTATGCGCTGACCAACAGCGCAATGGCGTTAGGGATGATTGGCCTGATGCAGTTTCTGCCGTCGGTGTTGCTGGCGCTGCCAGCGGGTCATCTGGCGGATCAGTATGACCGGCGGCGCATCGTCCTGTTCGGCCAACTGGTGGAATTTGTCGCACTGCTGGCATTAGTGGTGCTTACCTTATTTCATACTGCCGATAAGACCGCGCTTTGGGGGCTGGTCTTTATGATTGCGGTGGCAAAAGCGCTGGAGTGGCCGGCGATGTCTTCGATGTTGCCCTCACTGGTGCCTCCTTCGATTCTGGCACGTGCTATGGCGATGAATTCAGTTGGCGGGCAGGCGGCTGTGATTGTCGGGCCAACGCTTGGCGGGCTGCTTTATGTTGCTGGCCCGCATGTGGTGTATGGCGTTTCCGGACTCTTTTATCTGATTTCGCTGACGCTGGTGAGTCTGCTGCGCTATGAGCGCCCGGTGCAGGCCCGTTTGCCAATGAATTTAAAGAATCTGTTTGCCGGTATTCACTTTATCCGTGACCGTAAAGATGTGCTTGGGGTGATTTCACTCGATCTGTTCGCGGTGTTACTGGGCGGCGCGACGGCGCTGCTGCCGATTTTTGCCAAAGATATTCTGCACACCGGGCCCTGGGGGCTGGGGATGTTGCGCGGTGCGCCATCGGTGGGGGCGTTGCTGGTGGGTATCTGGCTGAGCCGTCATAAACTGGAAAAACATGTCGGGATGATTATGTTTGGCTCAGTAGCAGGCTTTGGCGTTGCGACCCTGCTATTCGCGCTTTCCACGCAACTCTGGCTGTCACTGCTGGCGCTTTGCGCCCTCGGCGGCTTTGATATGGTGAGTATGGTGATTCGCGGTGCGCTGGTGCAGCTGGATACGCCGGATACCATGCGCGGGCGGGTGAATGCGGTTAACGCGATATTTATTAATACCTCGAATCAGCTGGGTGAATTTGAGTCGGGGTTGCTGGCCGCCTGGGTGGGCGCAGCACCTGCGGCAGCAATTGGCGGCATCGGTACGCTGATTGTGGTGGCGTTGTGGATGAAGTTGTTTCCGCATCTGCGGCGGCGTCAGAAGCTTGAGAATGAGGTGGATCCGGTTCAGGACTAGCGTTGTAGCGGGTTGGGTTGGCTGAGGAGATGTGTGCGGTTATGGTCTGCGGTGCACGCTCAGGGAACATACGCCTTTCGCAAAGACGCAAAAGCGCCATTCCTGGCAGGCTCAGCGCGGGCGATTACGCACCTCATCCCTGAGGTGCGCCCGTTGCCGGGCCAACGCGTTGCGTTGTTCAAAAACGCTCCCTGCGTTTTTATCCGGGCGGCGCGATGCTTTGCTACAGGCGTATGCTCCCATCACTATAAGTGCGTAAGTTTCCTCGGGCTGAGGAGCGGTTTGTTTGGCTGGTTGTGGGGATTTGTGCGGTGAGTGCGTGGTCGCTGGCGCAGGTTTTATTAGCTGGCTCAGTACAAAGGTTGTAACTGGCCCGAAGGCCAGTACAGGAAGTTACCAGTCATACTGCCATTCAAATCCCAGGATCAGAGGGGGAGGCTGACCCGCAGGATGGGGCTATCAGGCCCCGGTTTTTCCCAGGTTGGCGTCAAATGTTTGCCAGCTTTCACGCATATCCACTACGCTGCGGGTTTTGCGCGCCTCATCGATTTTTATGGCGGTGAGGCCCGCTTCCAGCGCGTCCACGACTGAAACTTTCAGCGGTGTTCCCTGTTTAATATGTTTAACGATCTCTTCGGCCATCAGCGCATCTGCGCCATAGTGGCCATCATAAGCGTTGCCGCTGTAGGCGGTGTCGACCTCTTTCTCACCGCTGCGCGCGTTATGTACACGGAAGTAGTTTCGTACGAAGTCGCCTTCCGCCATGCCGTCAGTGCCCATGACACAGAAACGGCGGAACTCATCCGGCACGTTCAGGTTGGCGTGGAAGGCGAGTGTTGCGCCGCCTTCGTACTCAATCAGGGCAGTCTGGTAGTCGACGATATCAGCGTCGCTGTCGAAGACGGCGTCGGTGCTCGACCAGCCGCTGGGTTTCACGTGGTAGAGCTCTGACTCCGCGGTGATCGCACCCTGCGGCGCATGCGCGGGGGTAAAGGATTTCCGGCCACCAAAGCTGGCGACGCGGATCGGACGCTCCTGTAACAGCCCCTGGTAGAGGTCGATGTCGTGGCAACATTTTTCCAGAATATAGGGACCGGCGTACTTCTCCAGACGTCGCCAGTCGCGCTGGAAGAATGCGCCGTGGTAAGGCTTGATATGTTCTGTCGCCTCGATCGAGGTGATCTCACCCAACTGTCCGGCATCGCGTGCCGCCAGCAGATCGTGATAGAGCGGGGAGTAACGCAGCACCAGACCAACCAGAATGCGTGCCTCGCCATACTGGCGCACCAGTTTCGCCATCTCCATGGTCTGCTCTTCATTAATCACCACCGGCTTTTCGGTAAACACGGTGTAGCCCGCCGCCAGCGCCTGACCCACATGTTCCAGATGCAGGAAGTTGGGTGAGCCAACCAGCACCACATCCATTCCGCCGTGTTCAAGCAGCGCGTCGATGGACGCAAAGGACTGGCCGGGCGCGATACCAAAGCTGTGCAGATTAGGCAGTCCGGCGGGCGCCGGATCGTAATAACCCACTACCGAGAAGGCGTCGTCGGCTTTGCTGAACTCTTTGATCACGTGGGACAGACGAAAGCCGAGACCGATAATGCCTACTTTCATGTTAAACCCCTGCTCCTGAATTCGGATGATGCATAGCCCGCCTGTGTCCGGACGCGCCTGTTGATAATCTGACCACCAACTTATTACGACAGAAAAACTAATGTCAATAACGTGCTGCGCATTTTGCGAGGGTGATTTTTGTTATAACCATGTAAATTAACGAAAAAGTGTCGATATTTTTTTGCCATATTTATTTGTTATTGCGATTTAAGTTTTTTTATCCTATCGTTCGCTCATTATGGCTATAACCCTTAATCAGGGAAGGAAGCGCGTGCAACCACACTATCTCCTTGGCATTGATGGCGGCGGTACACAGTGTCGTGCGCGGTTAACCGACCTGCAGGGCCGTGTGCTGGCGGAAGCCACTGGCGGTCCAGCTAACGTCTGGTCAGATTACGACGCGGCGCTGACCTGCGTCGGGCAACTGATTGACCGGATATTGTCACACGCGGGATTAGCCCCGGAGGCTCTGGCGCAGACCGCGCTGGTTGCCGGATTAGCGGGGGCCAATGTCGCCTCGGTGCAGGCAAGGCTTGCCAGCTGGCAGCCTGCCTGTGCGGCGTTACAGGTGGTCAGCGATGTGGAAATCGCCTGTGCGGGCGCACATTCCGGCGCACCGGGCGCTGTCTTTATTATCGGCACCGGCAGTCAGGGAGCCGCGTGGGATGGCGAGCAGTTTACATTGCTGGGTGGCTGGGGCTTTGCCCTCTCTGATCAGGGATCGGGTGCTGAGCTGGGTCGTCGTGCACTGCGTCTGGCGCTGCTGGCCCATGAGGCGATCATTCCACAGAGCGCCTTTACACAGCAGCTGATGACGCAGTTTGACGACAGCCCGGAAACCATGCTGCTCTGGACGCGCTCAGCGACGCCTGCAGACTGGGCCCGCGTAGTGCCGCGAATTTTTGCAGCCGCCGACGCAGGCGATCGTCACGCTCAGGATCTGCTGCATCAGACTGCCACCGATATCGGCCTGATGGTGCGCCGTCTGATTGCGCTGAGCAGCGGGCGGGTGGCACTGATGGGTGGCCTGGCCACGCCGATTCAGCGCTGGCTGGACGACGATATTCAGGCCCGGCTGGTGAGGCCGCAGGGCGATGCCCTGAGCGGCGCGCTGATACTGGCGCAGCAGCTGGCGCCTGTCCGATTACCGATCTGACGCTGGCGGAGCTTCTTCCGCCAGATAACCCGAGGAACTTATGACCGCTCCCAACGTAACCGCGCGTATTCTGCGGTTGATTGTTGAAAATGCGCCGATCAGTCAGTCAGACCTGAAAGTCCGAAGCGGACTCAGCATGTCGACCGTGTCGCAGGCCACTAATCGCCTGCTTGCGCAGGAGATTGTGCAGGAGCTGGGGCTGCGTCGCGTATCAATGGGGCGGCCAAAAACCCTGCTGGGCCTCAATCCCGATCGCGCCAGCGTGATTGGCATTCAGCTCAATGCGGAACGTAATCTTATCGTTATGACCGATCTCAGCGGCAATCTGCTGGGCGAACAGCAGATGCCCACAGGCACGCTGACACCCCGCCAGCTTGGCGATGCGCTGGCGAAATTCCTGCGCGGCGTGGAGGAGAAGCGGGTGGGTGCGATTGGTCTGGCACTGTCGGGTCTGGTGGATGCTGAAAATGGCTACTGCATTCGCTCTAAAGTGCTCGACTGGGACAACGTCCCGATTGCGCGTCTGCTGGAAGAACGTTTCTCACTGCCGGTATTTATCGAGAACGACGCCAACGCGATGGCAATGGCGGCGCTGGTGTTTGGTCAGCTTGGCAATGCACAGTCGGCGGTGATCGCCACCTATGGCAAAGGGATTGGTGCGGGCATCATCCTGAATCGTCAGCTCTACCGTGGCCGTCACGGCAAAGCGGGCGAGATTGGCAATGGGCTGGTGGGGGACGGCTCGCTGCGTCTGCTGGAGGATGTCGCCTCATCGCGTGCCATTCTGCAGCGGCTTGCAGCGCAGGAACCGGTGGAAGGCCTCACGTTGCAGGCGCTGGATCAGCGTCCTGCGCCTGAGGTACTGGCGGTGCTGGAAGAAGCAGGACGTGAGCTGGGCATTTCGCTGGCGAACCTGTCAGTGGCCTACGATCCGGATGTGGTTTATCTGGCGATGGAGCCGCACATGGCGTCGCGCATTCTGCTCGATCACATCACTCAGAGCTTCCAGGCCTACCGGCTTAAACTGACGCCACAGATGACGCCGCTGCAGTTCCTGACGGAATCGAACCGGATGTGGGCGCTGGGTGCGGCGGGTTTTGCCGTCAACCGGCTGCTTGATCTGCTGGCGGCGCAGGCCGATGAAGAGCCGGTCACCTGAGTGATCTCTCAAATAAAAAAACGGGCGCTGCGGCGCCCGTTTTTGTTTCCACGCGTCCTTAGCGCAGGCGCATTCCCTGCTCATCAAACAGCAGGCAGTGCGCGGCAGAAAAGCCCAGTTCAACCTGGGTTCCGAGCTCGCGCGTCGTCGCCTCGCGCTCTTCCACGACCAGCATCTGTTCACGCCCGATATCCAGGTAGAGATAGTTGGTGTGACCCAGCATCTCGCCATAAGCCAGCTCGCCGTGAAAGCGCAATGCGTCCGGCGTCTGCGCGGCAGGCTGGAAATGTTCAGGACGAATGCCCAGCGTGACGGTTTGTCCCTCGCGGCAGTCGGCGGCGATTTTCAGCACCAGCCCCTCAATCTTCAGTTCCGGCACCCGCAGTTGCACTTCCCCCGCGCCCGTGGCGCTGATTTCCGCCCGTAGGAAGTTCATTTTTGGTGAGCCGATAAAACCGGCGACAAACAGATTATCCGGGTCGTGATAAAGCGTCAGCGGTGCACCGACCTGCTCAATGCGGCCCTGACGCAGCACCACGATGCGGTCAGCCAGCGTCATTGCCTCCAGCTGATCGTGGGTGACATAAATCATGGTGTTGCCAAGCGAGGCGTGCAGCCGGGCAATCTCAATGCGCATCTGCAGGCGCAGCTCTGCATCAAGGTTAGAGAGTGGCTCATCAAACAGGAAGATGCGCGGATGACGGATAATCGCCCGGCCAATTGCCACGCGCTGCCGCTGTCCGCCAGAGAGCGCACGCGGCAGGCGGTCGAGCAGTTCGGTGAGATGCAGGCGGGCGGCCGTCTGGGCTATCGCCTCGTTAATCTCCGCTTTGGACTTTTTCATTACCTCCAGCGGATACGCCAGGTTGCCGCGCACCGTCATGTTGGGGTAGAGCGCATAAGACTGAAACACCATAGCAATGCCGCGCTCAGTGGCGGGCTGCTGTGTCATGTCCTGCTCCTCAATCAGCAACTGCCCGCTGCTGATCTCCTCCAGCCCGGCGATCATCCGCAGCAGCGTCGACTTGCCGCAGCCAGATGGCCCAACAAACACGACAAATTCGCCACTGTTTATCGTCAGATCGATGCCATGAATGACATTGACGTGTTCATACGACTTCTTCACATTCTGCAAGCGCAGGCTGGTCATCGGCTACCTCACTCAGAGTAACTGGCCCATGTAGATGGCATTGCTGCGCATGATTGGGGTAAACCCCATGCGCGCATAGAAGGCACAAACCTGCTCGTTCTGCAGGCTGACGCCAAGATGAACACCACTGACGCCAGCAGCGCGGAGCGCCGCCAGTTCATGCTCAATCATCCGGCGACCCCAGCCGCCTTTCTGTGCCGCCGGCAGCAGGTTGATATGCAGATGAGCAGGCCACTGCGTCACCAGGATCTCAGCGGCCTGGTCGGGATGGCGTATTGAATCGAGCACTTTGCTGTCGAGCGGGGCACTGGCGCTGCGATCGCGATATTTCTCCTGCAACTGCGGCCACCATTCGGCCTGAAGCTGCGCTTCAAACGCGCGGGTATCCGGCGCGGCGACCACGTAACCCTGCACCTCACCGTCCTGCTCCAGTACAAAAGCAAAGTCCGGCGCAAAATGCGCATAGGGCACGGCAAAACGCTGGCCGGGATAGTCAGGATCGGAGTAGAGCGCGCGGGCATCGCCGCCCGCATCGGCTGTTTCCAGGCAGATGCGGTAGAGCGCCGGGTAGTCCGCCGGTGTGGCCGGACGAATGACACCTTGATTCGCCATGGTGAGTTCTCGTGAGTGAGGGAACCGGTCAGGGATTGAACAGCTCCGCAGGTAAAAGTTACGTTAATGAAAGTGGACTTAGTTTTCAAGATAGAATAATTACCTTATCGCACTAACGCAGGCGGTTCGGCAATGTTTACCGGCATCGGGATGCACAACTGTGATCGCCAACACGCCCGGAACAGGGCGGCTGGCGGCAGATTCACGGCCGGTCAAAAGAGAAAAGTGTGAGCGTGATAGGATTTTCATATGTTTTATCAGGACGTTATTTTGCGATTATTCCTCTGGCATCTCCTGCTGCAGAAAAAGCGGCTGGCGACGTGCCGCCACGGTTAATGGCGTAAAAGCCAGCGCGGCGTGCTGATTTGCGCGCCATGTCGCTGATTATTTGCGCGTGCTCACAGCCTGACAATTCGGTCGGCAGGCTGTTTGACTTTATTTTTTTATTAAAGTAAGTATGAGTGAGTGCGTTTGTGTGCGGCTGCAGCCTGCAGGATGTCAGGCGGTGAGATGAAAGGATGCCGACCCTGGTCTGAAGAAGGTGAGCATAATGTCTGTTTCTTCCGTTCGTTCGTTCCGAATTCGCAATGTGGGTCGGCTGCTGGTAGCGGGCCTGCTGGCGGGCAGCGTCTCTCATGCCGCCCACGCTGCTGTCACTCTGAATGAGTGGGATATCTACAACTACCCTGAGCAGACCGCTGCGGTGGATGAAGGGATTAAAGAGTTCTCACAGCAGAATCCCGGCATCGTGATTAACCGCTCGGTTCACTCCTTTGAAGATACCCGTATTCCGCTGAAGCTGGCACTGACTGCCGGTGATGGCCCACAGATCGCCCAGGTCAACCAGGGCGGCGGCGATATGGGTTCGCTGGTTAAAGATAAGCTATTGCTGCCGCTCGATAGCTATGCCGCCAGCGACGGCTGGACTACCCGCTTCCCGGACTCGATTCTGAAACGTAACCGCTGGTCAGACAGCGGCGAGTTTGGTAGCGGCAAGCTGTATGGCATCGCCAGCCTGGGCGAAATGGTCGGGCTCTATTACAACAAAGCGGTGCTGGACAAAGCGGGCATTGCGGTGCCGAAAACGCTGGCTGAGCTGGAGAGTGCCATGGCGAAGCTGAAACAGCAGGGCACCGCGCCGATGATGCTCGGCCTGCTGGATGGCAACATGGGCCAGCAACTGCTTAGCACGCTGTGGCAGGCGCAGATTGAAAGCCATGACCGCAAGACGCTGGATAATCTGATTTACGATGTGGGCGGCACCTTCAAAGACAGCAAGCTGGTCAATGCCGCCACGATGATGAAGAGCTGGACCGACAAAGGCTACTTCTTCCCTGGCTTCCAGGGCATTGGTCACGACGATGCGGCGACGCTGTTCCAGAACGGTCAGGCTGCGTTCCTGGTCAGCGGCACCTGGTATCTCGGCCAGTTTAAAGACAACAAAGATATTCACTTCGCCGCGATGCCTGCCGGTGAAGGCGTGAAACAGCCGCTGATGGTGGGCGGTACCGATCTGGCGTTCTCAATTACCAGCACCGCCAAAGGCAAAGATCAGCAGGAGGGTGCAGCGAAGTTCATCAACTATATGGTCTCTGATGCCATGGCGAACCGCTGGCTGAAAGTGGGCTTCCTGCCGGCCAGCACGAATAAAGCGGCCAAAATGCCAGCGGATAATCCGCTGCTGGCGGAGGCATATCAGGTCTGGCTGACGCTCAACGACTATGACGGTTTAGGCCACTACGTGGACTGGGCAACACCGACCATGAACGCCGAGCTGAATCAGAACGTCCAGCTGCTGCTGGCGGGTCGTCAGACCCCCGATCAGATGGTGGTGAATTTTGATAACAACTATCAGCGTTACCTGAAAACCCTGAAGCATTAAGCCGGAGGCCCGGCGAACAGCCGGGCCTGAGCATCGTTCTGAACCACGAGTAGGGTTATGTTGAATTTAAGCAGCTGGCGTAATTTCCTCTATGTTCTGCCTGCGGTGCTGGTCTATGCGGTGTTTCTGCTGTTCCCGCTGCTGGCCTCGCTGGGCATCAGTTTTACCGAATGGGACGGCACCTCACTGCCGGTGTTTAGTGGCATCAGCAACTACATGCGGATGTTCAGCGATCCGGTGTTCTGGATTGCGCTGGGCAATAACGCCATCCTGATGCTGTTCTATACCCTGTTGCCGATTGGCGTCGGCCTGCTGCTCTGCAGCTTTCTGTATGACACGCGCAACAATAACGAACGTAGCGTGCTGCGCATTCTCTTCTTCCTGCCCTATATCATGCCAATGGCGGTGCTGGGTGTAGTATGGCGCTGGCTCTATAACCCGGCGTTTGGCCCCATCGACCAGATATTACGCGCGATCGGATTGCCCCAGCTGGCGCTCTCCTGGCTGGGTGATTTTACCTGGGCGCTGCCCGCTGTCGGTCTGGTCGCGACCTGGTACTTCTTCGGCTTCTGTCTGGTGCTGTTTATGGCAGGCCTGCAGCGTATGGATCCCTCACTGCTGGAAGCCGCCGATCTGGATGGCTCATCGCGCCGTCAGAAATTTATGCGTATTACGTTGCCCGGCCTGCGGCCCGAGCTGCGGATTGCGCTGCTGCTGACGGTGATCGCCAGCCTGAAAGCCTTTGACCTGGTCTATGTGATGACGCAGGGCGGCCCAGGCACCTCCACCATGGTCACCAACATCTTTATGTATAAGCAGGGCTTTGACCTGCACTATTTTGGCTACGCCTCGTCGGTGGCGGTGTTCAGCATGATTATTGTTTTAGGGATCAACTATCTGATTCATCTGGCCTTAAAGGAGCGTTACTGATGCGAAGCACGCCGGTGATTTCACGCGCGCTGATCTGGATCGTGGCGCTGATGACGATTCTGCCGTTTCTGATGGCGCTGATGACCTCGTTTAAAACCCAGATGGAGCTGTTTCAGGGCATCTTCACGCTGCCAGCCTCGCTGAATTTCAAAAACTACGTGACCGCGTGGCAGCAGGGACACTTTAACGTCTACTTCCTCAACTCGGTGCTGGTGGTGATTCCGGTCGTACTGTTCAGCGTGCTGCTGGGTATTCTGGCTGGTTTTGGTTTCGCCTGGCTGAAGATCCCCGGTAAAAAAGTGATTGGGGCGATGCTGGCCCTGGGGATGGTGCTGCCGAGTGAAGCCTTTATCATTCCGCTCTATCACGAGCTGCGCTGGATGGGGCTCACCAACACCTATCTGGCGCTGATCCTGCCGCAAATCGCCCTGTCGCTGCCCTTTACCACGCTGATGATCGCCAGCGCGTTTCAGCAGGTGCCGAAAGAGCTGGTAGAAGCGGCGGTGATGGATGGGGCGTCGCGGGTCAAAATTCTGTGGGGCATTCTGGTGCCGGCAATCTGGCCAACGCTGTCGACGCTGGGGCTGCTGCTGTTTATCTGGACCTGGAACGAGTTTCTGATCCCACTGATTCTGGTCAACAAGGATGAGCTGCGCACGCTGCCGATTGGCATGATGTTTTTCCAGAACAAAAACACCATCGACATTCCGGTGCTGATGGCGGGCGCAATGATTGTGATTATGCCGCTGATCGTGGTGTTCCTGATTTTCCAGCGCAAGTTTATCAGCGGCGTCACTGAAGGGGCCGTGAAGTAATTTGTGATATCCCGCACGAAACGGCGTACTGGCGACCAGACAAAGGTTTCCCGCGCCGTGTCGTGCTGGAATTTCTCCTCCTCAATCCTGCGGGAGACGCATGATGCACCTTTCCCTTGCTGATTTTCATCCTGTCGCCGATGGCGAAACCCCGGACACGGCCGTGCTGCAGCGCGCCATGGATCAGATTGCGGCGGCCGGCGGGGGGCGTCTTACCCTGCCTGCCGGGCGTTATCGCAGCGGCTGCCTGAATCTGCCATCTGATTTTGAACTGCACCTGGAAGCGGGTGCGGTGCTGATCGCCAGTCCGCGGCTGGCTGACTACCAGGCGGTGCAGGCACTCAGCTGTGCTGAGAAGTCCCATAACGTGCTGCTCTATGCGCTGGGCCAGCGCAATATCACTATCAGCGGCACTGGCCGCATCGATGGCGAGGGTGAAGCCTGGTTCGCCGCTGAGCGGGATGAGCAGGGTTATCGCCTGCCGCGTCCTGACCGGCCGCGCATTATCGTGTTTGAAGATTGCGAGCAGGTGACGCTGACCGCCTTTACCATCGTGCAGGCGCCAATGTGGACGGTGCATCTGGTGAGCTGTCGCCATGTGCATATCGACCATCTCACTATCGACAACGCGATGACTATGCCGAATACCGATGCGCTGGATATTGACGGATGCGAGGCGGTGTTTGTCAGCAACAGCTACCTCAGTGCCGCTGATGACGCTATCTGCATTAAAACCACCCACAAACCGGCTGCGCTGCGGCGTCCGGCGCGGCAGATTATGATCACCAACTGCCTGCTTCGCAGTTACAGCTGTGCCTTTAAAATCGGCACCGAAACCTGGGATGATGTGGAAGATGTCACGGTGACCGGCTGCACCATTTTTGATTCCAACCGGGGTATCGGCATTCTGTCGCGTGACGGCGGTGCAATGCGGCGTCTGCTGTTCAGTAACCTGACCTTTGCCTGTCACCATGCGCCGCCCTGTCACTGGGGCAAAGCCGATCCGCTGCATATTTCTGTGCGCCATCGCGATCCCGCCATCACGCCTGGCGTCGTGGAGCAGGTGCAGTTCAGCAACATGACGGGCGTGGCGGAAGGGGCGATTAATCTGCATGCGGCAGAACCGGGCTGGATACGCGATGTGGTTATCAGCCAGCTTCAGATGCGGCAGACCGTGTCGCCGATGACGCAGGGACACTATGACGTGCGACCACCCTGTAACCCCGACTCACCGACCGGCATGGGGCTGGATAACGCCTACAAACTTGACCCGAAAACCGGTGAAGCCTTTGGCGTAGAGCGCTATCCCGGCGGTTTGCCGGGCCTGTTTGCGCGCGGGGTAGAGAACCTGCAACTGCACAACCTGGTGATCAACAGGCCCGCGCCGTTACCGCCAGGCTGGCATGCTGAATGCGTGGTGCAGTTGCCGGACTGATTTACAGCGCGGCGGCGATGGCCGCGCCGAGCTCTTCGGTGCTGGCGTTGCCGCCGAGGTCGCGCGTCAGATGCTCTCCCGCCGCCAGCGTACGTTCAATTGCATTTAACACCGCATCACCCGCCGCTTTGTAGCCGAGATGCTCCAGCATCATCGCCCCACACCAGATCTGCCCGATAGGATTGGCGATGCCTTTGCCTGCGATATCCGGCGCAGAACCGTGAACCGGCTCAAACAGGCTGGGAAACAGGCCTTCCGGGTTAATATTGGCGGAGGGCGCAATGCCAATGGTGCCGGTACAGGCCGGGCCGAGATCGGAGAGGATATCCCCAAACAGGTTGCTGGCCACCACTACATCAAACCAGTCCGGGTGCAGCACGAAGTTGGCGGTAAGAATATCAATATGATACTTGTCGACGCGAACCTCGGGGAACTGGCCGGACATCGCTTCGACGCGGCTGTCCCAGTAAGGCATGGTGATAGCGATGCCGTTGGATTTGGTGGCGGAGGTCAGGTGCTTCTTCTGCCGGCTCTGCGCCAGCTGATAAGCAAACTTCAGGATGCGATCAACACCAGTGCGCGTCATCACCGTCTCCTGAATCACCACTTCACGGTCGGTGCCAGGGAACATGGTGCCACCCACGCTGGAGTATTCACCTTCGGTGTTTTCACGCACCACATAGAAGTCGATGTCGCCAGGCTGACGGTTTGCCAGCGGCGCTTTCACGCCTGGCATCAGTCGCACCGGACGCAGATTGACGTACTGGTCGAACTCACGGCGGAACTGTAGCAGCGAGCCCCACAGTGAAACATGGTCGGGCACCACATCGGGCCAGCCGACCGCGCCAAAATAAATCGCGTCAAAGGCTTTCAGCTGCGGAAACCAGTCGTCAGGCAGCATTTTGCCATGCTGCTGCCAGTAGTCAGCGCTGGCGTAATCGAACCACTCCCAGCGCAGCGGAATGTTAAATTTCTCAGCAGCCGCATTCATTACACGGACGCCTTCCGGCATCACTTCTTTGCCGATGCCATCGCCAGGGATCACAGCAATAGAGTAGATTTTATCAGTCACAGGGCACCTTTCCGGTTGATGTTCGAATTGTGTACGCAGTATAACTGTCGATTCCGGGGAAATAATGAGCCTGAAAGGCAATCCATTGTTGAATCAAAGTAGAGAATCCCGCACCTCCACTGATGACTTAGCCTTCTTTGTTCGCCTGGCCGCGCTGGATAGTCTGACTGCGGCGGCGCGCGAACTGGGCCTGTCACTGGCAGCGGTAAGCAAACGTCTGAGCCAGCTGGAGCAGCGCCTTGGTGTGCAATTGCTGCGCCGCACCACACGCCGGCTGGAACTGACGCCGGAAGGCCGCCGTTATCAGGCGGGCGCGCGTCCGCTGCTGGATCAGCTTGCGGCGCTGGAAGAGGCGGTCAGCGGTGAAACAGCCCAGCTGCGCGGCACCCTCAACATCAACGCCTCCTTTGGTTTTGGCCGTCGCCATATCGCGCCCTGCGTCTCGGCTTTTGCCGCGCTGCATCCGCAGCTCTCACTGTCGTTACAACTCAGCAGCCAGCCGCTAAATTTTCTTGATGCGCACATGGATATCGATATCCGCGTTGGGGAGCCGCCTGACTCGCGGCTGGTGGCACGTAAGCTGCGAACCAATCCGCGTATCCTCTGCTGTTCGCCCACCTATGCTGCCCGGCACGGCCTGCCTGCCACTGTGCGCGATCTGGCGCAGCACAACTGCATTTTACTGCGTCAGCACGACAGCGATTTTACCCTGTGGCGGCTGACCTGCGGTGAACAGAGCATCAGCCAGAAAGTGCGCGGCAGCCTGATCACCAACGATGGTGAAGTAGCGATGCGGCTGGCGATGGATGGACATGGCATTCTGCTGCGTTCCTGGTGGGATGCGCAACACAGCCTGGCTGCGGGCGAATTGTTGCCGGTGCTACCGGACTGGCAGGCACCTGATGGTGATATCTTTGCGGTCTGGCAGGCGCAACGCCAGCTTCCGGCTCGTATTACCGCGTTTGTGGCGTTTTTGCAGAATAATCTTCAGGTTGTTGATTAGTCGAGGTTATAAATTGATTGACGGGCACAGAAAAGCGCCTGTGGACAATAAATATACCGCATTAAGCTGATTCGGTTGCTTCAGGGTGCCGTTGCGTTTACACCCTTTTTAGTGATGCGTATGATTCTCATTCTTTTTCTTCCCTGCCTGCCCGCTGTGTTGCGGCCTGCCGGGAGCAGCAGATGGATAGGGGAGTTAACTATGAAAGCGTTGTTCAGCTCGCGTAAAGCGGCACTCGCACTGGCGATAGTCACCACCTTCAGCCTGACGGCGTGCCAGATGAGAGCGAAAAAAGTGGATGGCAATGCGCTGATGGTGATGCAGCCCTCCAGCCCCGACAATCTGATTCAGCGCGAGCTGGGCGACGGATTATATGAGATGGCGTATCTGCCCGCCAAAAATACGCTCTATGTGGCCAGTGCGCCCGAGGGCAAGGATATCAGTGGCGGCATGATCTATCGTCTTGATGGCACCACACTGCAAAGCACCGGGGCGGGGCATTACGATCTGAAAAATGCGGGTCTGAGCAGTGGACAGGATGGCAGCGCGCTTTACACCACCCAATCAGTGGATGGTGGCATGGCTAAGATCGATCCCGATACCGGCAACGTGCTGAAGCGCCTGATGTTTGACGAGAAGAATGAGAATGGATCGCCGGTGAAAACCCGCGAGATCTTTCTGCATGACGGGCTGCTCTATGTCGGCGGCGCAGACGAACCTGGCGTGATCTGGGTCGTTGATGCGAAAACCCTGACGCTGAAAGCCCGGATTAAAAATGCTGGCAAAGGTGTCACAGGCATTATCTTCTCGCCAGTCAGCGATCGCATTTATGCGGCGAACGGCAGCGGTGAAATCCTGGTGATCAATCCGCGCAATCACAAAATCGAGCAGCGCATGACGGCAGGTGATGGACAGGACACTCAGTTCCTGAATATGGCAGAAGATCCGGCAACCGGTCGCCTGTTTGTCACGGATAACGCCAAAGAGAAAAATACCCTGGTGTTTGATGAGCGCAGCGGCAAGGTGATTCAGCGCCTTGATCCAGGCGATTCAGTGGGGGTTAAGTTTAACGGTAAGCGCAATGAGATTTATATCAGCCAGCGCGAATCGAAGAAGGTGCTGCAGCTGGATGGCACCACGTATGAAGTGAAAAACAGCTGGTCGTTTGAGGGGCATCCAGAAAGCCTGCTGGTCTCACCGGACGGCCAGACACTGTATGTGACCCTGAAGCAGGGCTTCAATGACGACCACAGCCATCAGCTTCTGGATGGCGTGGCGCGTATCACGCTGCAATAAAAAAGGCGGCATCGCTGCCGCCTGAAATCTTACTTAGCCACACCCTCGACCAGCACCACGCGATAGTTCGCGCCTTTCAGACGGTGCGCTTTGGCAGCCTGATATTCCGGGCTGTCATACCATGCATGTGCTTCTTCACGGCTCGCGAATTCCAGAATTACCACACCTTCTGCTTCCTGACCTTCCAGCGTTTCCAGCTCGCCATAAAAGGCGAGAGGGTTGATCTGATGATCGCCGCGCGCCTGGCCCGCTTTCTCGGCGTAGATCGCCATTTCGTCCTGGTTCAGGGTGTTATCACGAATAAATACAACGTATGCACTCACAGGTCTCTCCTTACGCTTTTTTATCCTGGGTTTTGGTATCGAAGTCAGCCGCATCATGACGCTCATGCAGCTGATCGGCCGGGTCGCCCATGACGCGGTTGACCTTGCGGCCACGAATAACGGCAGGACGCTGTGCGATCTCTTTCGCCCAGCGCACCACATTTTTATAGGACTGCACATCCAGGAATTCGGCTGCGCCATACTGGTCATTCAGCACCATGTTGCCGTACCACGGCCAGGTGGCGATGTCAGCGATGGTGTAGTCATCACCCGCCAGATAGCGGTTATCAGCCAGCCGACGATCCAGCACATCAAACTGACGCTTCGCTTCCAGTGTGAAGCGGTTGATGGCGTACTCAATTTTTTCTGGCGCGTAGTGATAGAAATGACCGAAACCGCCGCCGAGATAAGGCGCTGAGCCCTGCAGCCAGAACAGCCAGTTCAGGGTTTCAGTACGGCCAGCGATATCTTTCGGCAGGAAGTAGCCAAACTTTTCCGCCAGATAGAGCAGAATATTGCCGGATTCAAATACCCGAATCGGCGGCGTTGCGGAGTGGTCGCTCAGCGCAGGGATTTTCGAGTTCGGGTTCACATCGACAAAACCGCTGGAGAACTGATCACCTTCGCCGATACGGATCAGCCAGGCATCATATTCAGCATCGTTGACGTTAAGTGCCAGCAGCTCTTCCAGCAGGATGGTGACTTTCTGGCCGTTAGGCGTGCCGAGCGAATAGAGCTGTAAAGGATGTTTACCGACCGGCAACGCTTTTTCATGGGTGGGACCTGCAAACGGACGATTAGTTTTCGCGCCGTTACCTTTGGCTTCAGGGTCCCAGGTCCAGACTTTTGCGGGCTGATATGCATTTTCCGACATAATGAAAGTTCGCCTTATGGTGTGGTATTGGTCTGGAGTGTAGCAGGTGCTGCAAAGGGGGTTTAACTCTGCTGGCTGTGCGAGGGTGTACTAAAACGGGGCGAGCTCAGGCGGGTCGCGGCATCAGAGAAAAGTGAATAAAAGTGTGTCAGGCGGGGCGTTTGTTGTCCTGAACAGACATTACCGTGCAGCCAGCCATGACTGCACGGCAGGTCGGTTACAGCAGTTCGCGCTCAATCAGTTCGCGGGTTTCAATCGCCTGAACTTTCATCTTTTCCGGATAGCCAAACAGAGACGCTGCGATGATCGGTTCACCGCCGACTTTATGGGTGCGGGTAGCAAAGCCGGTGTCGCGCAGCGTTTTGAACAGGGTATCGAAGTCCACTTCGCCTTCGCCCACGCCAACATGCTGGTGGATGGTGGCATCCACGCCTGGCGGGTTAACGATATAGCGACAGTGTTTTGTATGGTTCATGGTATCGGCGATCAGCATGTGCGACAGATCGTCACCCGCGTACTCCAGCATCGGTTTCACATCCCCTTTGCCTTTGTCATAGAAGAAAGTGTGTGGCGCGCTGTAGATATACTTTACGTTATCGCTGCGGAACGACTTCACGATATCCACGGTTTCGTTGTTCTCTTCGCAGAAATCCCACGGATGCGCCTGAATTTCGACGCGGATGCCTTCACGTTCGATGATCGGCAACAGCTCTTCCATTGAGCGATAGAACATCTCTTCACAGATTTCCGGTTCGTTAGGGGTGCCGGAGAGTTCGGTGTTAATCACCTGCACACCCATCTCAACCGCAATCTCAATCATCCGTTTCCAGTTCTTCACCGCTGCCTGACGGCGCAGTTCATCCGGACCTGACCAGCGGTAAACAACGATAAACGAGGAGATCTCCAGCCCGGTGGCGCTTAACGCATTTTTGTACTCGGTGATGATTTCACGGCTGGCTTTAGGATGTTTATAAAACGGGTTGATCTGCGGATGTGGCGACTGTTCGATATATTTATATCCCCAGTCGGCCACCTGATGAACCATACGGGTGATGCCTAAATGTTTGATTACATCCACATCAAAAGCGATTTTCATCTTTCTGCTCCGGGCACATTAAAGTTGCTGTTCTTCATTGAAGGTGATGCCAATCTGCTGCCTGACGTTGTCCATCGCAGCCAGGGTGATAATCGCCTGGTCAAGCGAATGGACAGGGGAGTCGGTCAGGTTCTGGCCGATACACCAGGCGAAGTGGTTAATTTCATGGCTGAGCTGTTCATACCGATTAGTGGGTTCCTGCCATTGCAGGCGGTGACGCCGGTCGCTGGAGGTCAGGGTAAAGTCACCAGGCGCATAGAACTGGCCCGCCAGCTCCAGCGTGGCGTCGCGACCGGCGATCACCGCACAGCCTGGCGTGTTGCTGAACAGCGTGGTATTCAGCAACGATTGCATGCCGTGCCGATGGGTAAACAGCATCGACGTCTGACCGTTAACGCGGCCATTCGGGACGGGCTGACCACGGGCGACGATCGTGTCAGGCGCACCGCCGCCCACAAACACACTCAGCGCCACCAGATAACTGCCGAGGTCAAGCATTGGGCCGCCCGCCAGATCGGCATTGAAAATGCGATGATCCGGCGTGAAAAACTCACCATGATCGGCTATCAGGGTGTGGACCTCACCGGGTACGCCATCCTCCAGCAACTGACGGATGACGTCATACTTCGGCGTGAAGTTGCACCACATCGCCTCCATGCAGAGCAGGTTCGCGGCAGCGGCGGCCTGTTTAAGCTGCGTTGCCTTCTGCGCATTCAGCGCCAGCGGCTTTTCAATCAGCAGAGACTTTCCGGCGGCAATCGCGCGCAGACCGTCGGGGAAATGGTGGTTGTGAGGCGTAGCGATATAGACCGCATCAACATCCTCCCGCGCCAGCAGCGCATCCAGGCTGCCTGTGGCATGGCCGATTGCCCATTTGTCAGCAAAGGCCTGTGCTTTTACCGGGTCACGTGCGGCGACTGCCGTGATCTGCTGCCGGGTATGCCGACGCAGCGCATGGGCAAAATGATCGGCTATCCAGCCCGGCCCGATAATGCCCCAGCGCAGACGCGGAACCTGGCTGGCATCCGTTATGCGTGGAGCCGGAAGCGTTGAAGGGAACATAGCTTTTCCTTTTTTACGTACGGGCAGGTGGTGCTCAGGACTCCACTATAGAAAGCCCGCCGTCGTCGCTCTAACCTTTTAATGATGTGATCCCATCAACCGAATCGGTGTGGGATTTTTATCCGTTTTAGCAAATAGATGTTTTGAAGAGAATGCAGAAAGAAATGAATGTTTCATTTTGCGAGGGTGATCAAGGTTAGCACTGATTTTCTATCAAAAAAATGAGAGGAAATGGCCGTGTAACGATAAAGTGTTGATGGCTTATTTAACAGAATCTAAAAGCGTAGCCGTCAGCTAACGCTACCGATAGCAGCAGGGAGAAGGATAATGTCTAAAGTGACGATGACCGCGATCGCGCAGGCGGCGGGCGTGGGTGTGGCGACGGTAGACCGGGTGCTGAACCGCCGTGCGCCGGTTCGCAGCGTGACTGAGCAGAAGGTGCTGGCGGCGGCGCGCGAGCTGGGTTATCGCCTGACGCAGGCACACAGTCAGGCCATCCCGACGCTGGCTGAGGCTCCACTGCGCGTGAGCTTTATCCTGCTGCCTGCCCGCTATTCATTTTATCAGCAACTGGGCGAAGCGCTGAATCAGCAGCTTAAGATGCAGCAGCCACAGGGCCGCGAACCTGAATTCTGCTGGCATGACATTCACGAAGTGGACGCGGTGGCGCAGTCGCTGCGTCAGCTGGCTCAGCGCAGCGATGTGATTGCGCTGGTGGCGCTGGACCATCCGCTGATTCGTCACGCCATTCAGGATGTGTCACGACTGGGTGTACGAGTCTACGCGCTGTTCTCCGATTTCTCGCCCTGTGAGCATGCGGGGTTTATCGGCATTGATAATCAAAAAGCGGGGCGCACTGCCGCATGGATGGCGCAGCATCTGCTGCGTAAGCCGGGATGCGTCGGAGTACTGCTGGGCGATCACCGCTTTACCTGCCAGGAGAGCAGCGAGATCAGTTTTCGCTCCTATCTGCGTGAGTCGGGCATCAGTCAGCGGGTACTGGAACCGTTAAAGACTTATGAGTCGTCAGAGGGTGGCTATCAGGCAACCCGCCAATTGCTGGAGACCCATGATGATCTGGTGATGATTTATGCGCCCTGCGGCGGCATAGAGGGTGTGGTGCGGGCGCTGCGTGAGAGCGGGCGCCGGGAGATCGATCTGCTGTGCCACGGTCCGCTGCCGGGTGATGAACTGGCGCTGATTGACGGCACCATCACGCTGATGCTGCGTCATCGCCTTGATGCCATGGCAGAGGCGGTCATACATACCTGTCTCCACAGCCGATCGGAGCAGCACGACCATTTTGCGCAGGTCACCGTTCCGTTTGAGATCGTGACGCGTGAAAACCTGTAAAAAGAGCAGGTTAGCCTATATTTGATAGTAATCTATCATTTATCGCAATTTTTAAACGCGATCTCTATCAAAAAATGAAACTTTCATTGTTGTCCAGGATGAAATTTTTATTTGATACTGCCCGCAGTTCTCACTGCACAGGCAGATATCATGACCTTTCATATTGCTAATGCGCCCTGTAGCTGGGGCGTGGATGATCCCGCTAATCCCTGGCTACCGCCGTTTCACAAAGTCCTGACCGAGGCCGCGCAGGCTGGCTACCCCAGCATCGAACTCGGCCCCTGGGGTTATCTGCCAGTGAATGCCGATGAGCTGACCCGGCAGCTTAATGCCCACTCGCTTTCGCTGGTGGCGGGGACGATTTTTGATGATTTAGTCAGTGAGGCGCATTTTCCGGCGCTGGTGACGCTGACTCACAATTTGTGTCGCACGCTCGCCAGCGTGCCGACAGCCGCCAGAACACCTGGAGCCAGCGCGCCTTATCTGGTGATCATCGACTTCGGCAATCCGGAGCGGGCGAAATATGCGGGTCAGTCAGAAAAAGCGCCACGCCTTTCCGCGGATGACTGGCAGTGCATGATGCAGCACATCACTATTCTGAGCGAGATTGCCTGGCAGGAGTATGGCGTGCGGCCAGTGATCCATCCGCATGCGGGTGGCTGCATAGAGTTTGCCGATGAGCTGGCGCAGCTGGTCTCTGACATTCCGCATGAGGTCGCTGGTTTATGCCTGGATACGGGCCATCTCTATTACGCCGGCATGGATCCGGTGGCGTCGCTGGAACAGTACTGGTCGCGCATCGATTACCTTCATTTTAAAGACGTCAATCAGCAGATCTGGCGTGACGCGCGCTCTCGCGGACTCGACTTTTTCACCGCCTGCGCACAGGGCGTGATGTGTCCGCTCGGGCAGGGCGCAATCGACTATCCGGCGGTGCGTAGGCTGCTGACTGAGCGTAATTATCAGGGCTGGATCACCATCGAACAGGAGCGTGATCCGCGCCATGCCGACACCAGCCTGCGGGATGTTAAAGCCAGCCTGGACTATCTCCGATCAACCGGATTCTGAGGACAACAGCATGATTAACGGTAAAAAAGCGGCTAATCGCTCACTTCGCTGGGGCATGATCGGTGGCGGCGGCACCAGTCAGATTGGTTATATCCATCGTTCGGCGGCACAGCGTGACGGTAACTTTGTGCTGCTGGCGGGCGCGTTTGATCTTGATGCGGTACGTGGGCGCGAGTTCGGTCAGGCGCTGGGTGTGGCACCTGAACGCTGTTATCCTGATTATGCCAGCCTGTTCGCCGGGGAAGCAGGGCGCGAAGATGGCATAGAAGCGGTGTCGATCGCCACACCTAACAATACCCATTTCGCCATCTGTCGGGCGGCACTCAATGCCGGGCTACATGTTGTATGCGAGAAGCCGCTCTGTTTTACGGTCGAAGAGGCCGATGAGCTGGAGCAGCTAAGTCGTGAGAAGCAGAAAATTATTGGCGTCACTTATGGTTATGCCGGGCATCAGTTGGTTCATCAGGCCAGAGAGATGATTGCCGAAGGGGCCCTGGGAGAGATCCGCATCGTGAATATGCAGTTTGCTCATGGCTTCCATAATGAAGCGGTGGAGCTACAGAGTGAAAGCACCCGCTGGCGGGTCGATCCGCGTTTTGTTGGCCCGAGTTACGTGTTAGGCGATCTGGCGACGCATCCGCTATTTATCGCTGAAACGATGTTGCCGCAGTTAAAAGTGACGCGTCTGCTCTGTTCCCGCCAGAGCTTTGTCACGTCGCGTGCACCACTGGAGGATAACGCCTTTGTGATGATGGAGTATGACAACGGCGCGGTCGGCACGCTCTGGGCGTCGGCGGTAAATGCCGGATCGATGCATGGGCAGAAGATCCGCGTGGTTGGATCGAAAGCCAGTCTGGAGTGGTGGGATGAGCAGCCAAACCAGCTGCGATACGAAGTGCAGGGCGAACCCGTGCGGATTCTGGAGCGCGGCATGGGCTATCTCAGCCCGCGCGCGCTGGAAGAGGACCGCATTGGCGGAGGGCACTCCGAGGGATTATTTGAAGCCTGGTCGAATCTTTATCGCCGCTTCGCACTGGCTATGGATGCGACCGATCGCCACGACTCTGCCTTCCTTGAGGATTTCTGGTATCCCGATGTGCATGCCGGATTAGCGGGCGTGCGCTGGGTGGCGCAATGCGTGAAATCAGCGGATGCCGGAGCGGTGTGGGTGGCGTGCTGAAGCGAATATAACGTGAGCGAGCAGACTTTACGGCTGCGGTATAAAGTTAAGCGCTATCTCCTGTGACTGAGCATAAACCGGTTGGATCCGGGCCAGACAGCCCGTATTGGCCGGTTAATTTACTTAAAGCCCGGAACGATGACTGACAGGAAAAGTAAGCAGCAGAGCATGAGGAGTTCCAGAAATCCGATTACCTGTGCAGAGATATAGTACCTGGACGCATGACCGCCGGAGCATTAAATAATTCTGTTAAACGCTGCACATCTCATCATTGTCTGACTCACTCTGTCTGCATCCGAACGATTGTTGTTCCTGCTCATGTTTATTCAGCAGCGGCTAACATGTGCAGGTCGCAGACGTGATTTCTATTTCCCCCTCATTCATATCGTGTCATTGCACGCGTCATTTCACTATTCCGGAAACAATCTGTTAACCAGCGTTGTCATTTTAGTTCAGCAAAATAAATAACACCGATTTAACCAAGCGATTAATTTTTATTGAAACACAGTAAATGCTGTTTGTTTTTTTAAATATTTATCTTCTCCTGCTTCCCGTTTATTGAATAAAGCCATAAATCAGATATTTCGCGCAACTGATGGAAAATCGTACTGCTTAGTGATTAATGTAAATCAGCCGCTTACTGCACACCCTTATTCTGTAAGACCTTATCGGGATTCGCAGGAAAATTCTTATAAATCATCATGATGATTCGGGCTTGTTAAAATCAGCATCGGTAATATTCTGTTACATATTTCCGTTTACGCTCAGGCATTCAACGTTCCTACACTCCGTCTACTGGGTTTTATCTGAATTTTTTCATTTCAGACAAATGACTCAGAAATACCGTGTCGACATGCTGGTGAAGGGAATACGCCCGCTTTTAATTCCGGATTTCTGATTTACGTCGGATGACGTGAAACGTGAAGCTGTTCTGGCCGGGTCTTACTTTTCCGTTTATTTCTCACTGGCACTGACCGCTTCTGTCAATTCATAGAACAGGGACAACCATGTCTGACTCTTCCTTTCAGTCCGAAATACCCAAAGCGCGCATTAATTTAAAACTTGATTTGCACACGGGAGGCGCAGGCAAAAAAACCGAGCTCCCGCTGAAATTACTGGTGGCGGGCGACTTCAGTAACGGTCAGGCGTCTGCGTCCCTGTCCGAGCGCAAAAAAATTAACCTGAATAAAAATAACTTTGACGCCGTGCTTTCTGAATATTCCCCGAAAGTAAACCTGACGGTTAAAAACACGCTGGCCGGTGACGGCAGCGAAGACAACATCAGCCTGACCTTCCGTAGCATGAAGGATTTCACCCCGGAGCAGGTCTCCCGCCAGATTCCCCAGCTGAAAGCCATGCTTTCCATGCGAAGTTTACTGCGTGATTTAAAGGCGAACCTGCTGGACAACCAGACGTTCCGCAAAGCACTGGAAAACATCCTGCTCGACCCGACGCTAAGCGCAGAGCTCAGAGCCGAACTTTCAGCCCTGGCCCCTGAACAGCCATAACGATTTAACGGATTAATAAGGAAGATGCTGATGTCTGTACAAAACGGCAGTGCCGCGGCTGGCGAAGGTGTGGTGCAGGAACGTCCTGCAGCCGGCGGGATTTATGCCTCGCTGTTTGAAAAAATCAATCTGACGCCGGTCGCCGCGCTGAGTGCGCTGGACACCTGGCAGGACGCGCAGGCGATGTCGGAGGCCACGGCGGACGAGCGGCTGACGGCGGGCATGCAGGTTTTTCTGGAGTGCCTGACCAAGGCGGGCTCAAAGGTTGAAAAACTCGACAAACACCTGATTGACCACCATATCGCGGAGCTGGACTGGCAGATTAGCCGCCAGCTTGACGCCGTCATGCACCATGAGGCCTTTCAGGCAACAGAGCGCCTGTGGCGCGGCGTCAAATCCCTTGTCGACAAAACCGATTTTCGCCAGAACGTGAAGATTGAGCTGCTGGATATGTCCAAAGAAGACCTGCGTCAGGACTTCGAAGACAGCCCGGAAATCATCCAGAGCGGCCTCTATAAACACACCTATATCGATGAGTATGACACGCCGGGCGGGGAGCCGGTTGCCGCGCTGATTTCCGCTTACGAATTTGATGCGTCTGCGCAGGATGTCGCCCTGCTGCGCAGTATTTCCAAAGTGTCTGCCGCCGCGCACATGCCGTTTATCGGCTCTGCCGGCCCGAAATTCTTCCTGAAAGAGAGCATGGAGGAGGTGGCGTCCATCAGGGACATCGGCAACTACTTTGACCGCGCCGAATACATCAAGTGGAAATCGTTCCGCGAGACGGACGATGCCCGCTACATCGGTCTGGTGATGCCGCGCGTGCTGGGCCGGCTGCCGTACGGCCCGGACACCGTGCCGGTGCGCAGCTTCAGCTACGTGGAGGAAGTGAAAGGCCCGGATCACGACAAATACCTGTGGACCAGCGCCGCGTTTGCCTTTGCGTCCAACATGGTGCGCAGCTTCATCAGCAACGGCTGGTGTGTGCAGATCCGTGGCCCGCAGGCCGGGGGCGCCGTTCAGGACCTGCCGATTCATCTGTACGATCTGGGTACGGGTAATCAGGTGAAGATCCCGTCAGAGGTGATGATCCCGGAAACCCGCGAATTTGAGTTCGCAAACCTGGGCTTCATTCCGCTCTCTTACTATAAGAACCGCGATTACTCCTGCTTCTTCTCGGCAAACTCCACGCAGAAGCCGGCCCTGTATGACACCGCCGATGCGACGGCCAACAGCCGCATCAATGCCCGTCTGCCGTACATCTTCCTGCTGTCGCGTATTGCCCACTACCTGAAGCTGATCCAGCGCGAAAACATCGGCACCACCAAAGACCGCCGGCTGCTGGAGCTGGAGCTCAATACCTGGGTTCGCAGTCTGGTCACGGAGATGACCGATCCGGGCGACGAGCTGCAGGCCTCACACCCGCTGCGCGATGCGAAAGTGGTGGTGGAAGACATTGAGGATAACCCGGGCTTCTTCCGCGTGAAGCTGTATGCGGTGCCGCATTTTCAGGTGGAAGGGATGGACGTCAACCTGTCACTGGTTTCCCGGATGCCGAAGGCAAAATCGTAAGCTAAGGCAGGAAGCCAATGAGAACGGAACAGCCGTTATGGGGAAGAGGCGTGATGGTCTCTCCCCAGCACTTCCAGCAACAGGTCGCGTATGCGGCCTGGTCTGCCGAAGGTATCGCCCGAATGGGGTTATCACACCCCTGGGGCGTGATAAATGTCGCTTTTGAATCAGAAACGCTGAGGCTGGGCCGACTGCAGGCCCGCCATCTGCACCTTCGGTTCCCGGACGGCACGCTTATCGACACGGATAATGCTGACGATCTGCCACCGGTACTGGCACTTGAGGATGAATCACAGGACGTGGTGGTCGTTCTGGCTCTTCCGCTGATGCGCGCGAATGGCGGTAACTGCCTTAAACCTGATGAGGTGGCCGAGCGTCCGGTGCGCTACCGCCAGTGCTGGCGGGATATCAGCTTCGAACTTCAGGCACGTCCGGCACCTCAGGTAGTGGAAACTCAACTGACCATTGATGGACAAAAGCTGTACTATTTCAACCAGATGGCTGACTGGCAAAGCTTTCGCTGGCCGGGAGACACTTACAAGTCGGGAACCATGCTGACCTGGACTACGGTCAACGCCGGGGCACGTCTCTTCGGTGACTACAGCGGAACCTGGGGGTTTATTCGCTGGCTGGAGCAGGGCAAGCGCCAGCAGCTTGACCGCAGCCAGTGGATGATGAGTTTCACGGCCCCGGACGGTCGTACTCTGCAGTGGGTGTTGCGTTCACAACTCGGAAAAGGGCCGCTGGCGCTGCTGGATCTGCGCGGTTTCACGCTGCCGGATCAGATATTCAGTGTGGACATCTGTTTATTTGGCGAGATGCTGAGTCGCTTCTTCGCGCTCTACACCGATATCTACCTGTTTAACCGCCTGATTATTATCCTGCAACCGACCGGAGAACGCCTGCAATGGGAAGAAAAGCACAACCGCCGCATTCCCGGCTGAGCCCGCGACTGGAAGCTGATCTTCACCGCATTAACTTTTACCGTTTATGTCAGCTGCTGGAGAAGCGTAATCCCGGCGGGCCGCTAATGGGCTCAACCAATCATCCGGCGGATGACCCGGTGCGATTTGCACCGCATCCGGGAATGGGGTTTCCGGTCAGTGAACTGAAAGCTGTCGACTATGACGAGGCTGATGACAGCAGGCCTCCGCTCATCCGAACAACCTTTATGGGGATGTATGGTGTCGATTCCCCCTTGCCGACCACCTATCTTGATGACATCACTCAGCGCCTGAAGGGCATGAAGCGCTGCAGGGGTTTCTGGATATCTTCAGCCACCGCATCCTGACGCAGTTTTACCGCATCTGGCGTAAATATTCTTACCCGGCCACATTTGAGCCCGGCGGGACCGACACCATTTCGCAGTCGCTTCTGGGTCTGGTGGGGCTGGGTATTCCCGGCACCGCTAACCATATTGCCACACCCGTCTCCCGCTTTCTGGCGCTGCTGGGTGTGCTGCAACAGCCCGGTAAAACCCAGGAGGGGATGCAGGGACTGGTGACTTTGCTGGCCCCGGATACCACTGTGCAGGTCAGTCCTTACTGTCTTCGGCCTGTGGAGGTCAGTCAGCCTCTGGGGTTTTACGGTGATAACGATTTTCTGCTGGACGGTAACACGCCGCTTGGCGAAGAGGCGATGGATGCCAACAGCCAGTTGCTGATTGCTCTGTCCACAGATAATGAGCAGGAGTCGCAAAGCTGGAAGCCGGATGGCCTGCTGTATCAGGATTTTCTGGTGATGCTGCGCGTTTATCTTGGCTGGCGTTTTAAGGCAAAAATCACCCTGACCACCCGGACTCATCTGCTGGCCGCTCCACCGCTCGGCGACGGTCCTTTCTGGTTGGGTATGAACGGCGTACTGGGTGTGGAGAGAGATAATCTGCCGGACGACATCCCGCAGACTTTTACCACGGAACTGGGCTATTACACCGGCCTGCAGCCCGCTACACCACAACAAGGAAACCGACATGTTACGTACACATTTGATTAATCCCGCGTGCTGGCTACCTGCACTGCTGGCATGCAGTCTGACGGGCTGCGGGGTAACGCAGGGCATCACTGAGGGCACCAAATCGGCATTTAACGCTCTGTTTTATAAAAAGATTAATGTGCTGCATCTGGATTTCACCGCACGTGAAGCGCTGAACACCGATTCACGGGAAAGTAACTCGCTGTCTGAACCGGTGGTGGTCCGGGTTTACCAGCTGAAAGACCGCAATAACTTTGACAAAACGGTCTACCAACAGCTGCTGAAAGAGGGAGAGGCCATTCTGCAAGCCGACCTGCTTGCCAGCCGTGATGTGGTGGTGAAGCCGGGCGGTGATGTCAGCCTGAATATGCCGATGGAGGCCGACGCGCAGTTTGTGGCGGTGGTGGGATTGTTCCGCCACCCGGATACTGACAACAACACCTGGAAGCGGGTGTTACAGCGTGAAGACCTCGATCCCGATAAGCCGCGCATTCTGGAAGCGGGTAACAATCATCTGACACTACTGCCGTTTAAGGACCGCTGATGACCCAGGGACATAACACACCTTCGCTGTATGAAATGCTCACCGGCCATTTCACCGGTGGCCTTGGTCTCAACCAGGTCAGTGAGGAAAATCAGCTCATCCTGTCAGTACTCGATAATATGCAGCGCATCCTTAACTGCCGTGCCGGCACGCTTGCACATCTGCCGGATTACGGCCTGCCCGATATGACCAGAATTCTGCAGGGGATGCCGGGAACGGCCCATGAGCTGATGGGCACGCTGTCGGCCGTGCTGCTCAAATATGAACCCCGATTGAAAAAGATAGATGTTGTTCTTCAGCAGCAGAATATTCCCGGAGAACTGCGCTATGCCATTGACGCTGAACTTAAAGGGGTTGGACTGGTGCGATATGGCACGGAGTTTATGCCCGAAGGGCGTGTTCTCCTGCGCCATCTTAAACAGCAGCAGTATCTCGACACAGCAACCCGTATGTAAGGTCAGGCAACACCATGACAGTAAAATCGCAGTTCCTCAAAAAACTACGGGCCAGACAACCCGCGCCTGTCTCGTTTACCAGCAAAACGCAGGCCGATATCGCGGAGTTTCGCCTGCGAATGACGCAGCTTCAGGAGCAGATCGACGTGTGGCTGGTGGATACCGGACTGAAGGTAGAGACGCTCAGTACATCCGTGACGGACCTGCTGGTGGAGAGTGGGGTTTTTGATATTTCTGCTATCGTTCTGCGTCACGACGACAGGATCGTAAAGTTTATGCCGCTATTTCTTTACGGTCAGGGCGTGACCGGATGTGTGGAGGTGACGCTCCATGCAGCAGGCGGCATAACGTTCCTGGGGCGTTTGTGCATGCGGTCAGGTAATTTGGGTGGCTGGTCTTTTGTGTCGCCAGATGCTTTATCTCTGCCTGTACAGCATTTCGATGAAAGCACGTTTTTTAATCTGATTCTGGCGCTCCTGCCGTAGCGGTCAGTACCACTATTTCTGCAGAATCACACAATCTGAAAGCGAATCCGCAACTCCCTATACAAACCCTCTTCCACTGTTTCAGATCCGTCAAATGGACAACCTGTCATGAATGACATCACCCAACGTAAAATTAAAACCGGTGGCGATCCGCGTACGCTATCGGATTACGCCGCCCTTCGCGATGAACTGAGTAAGCTGACACATCCGGCGCGTCCTGATGTTAACTGGCATTATGTCGAAAAACTCTGCCTCTCGCTGTTTGAACAAAATGGAGTGGAGCTACAGACAGTGGCTTGGTATACGCTGGCCCGCACGCAGCTAACCGGATTATTCGGTCTCAATGAAGGGCTGGCGATACTGGAAGCCCTGATAAGTCACCAGTGGGGTGCGCTATGGCCTCAGCCTGTCCATGCTCGTATGGAAATTCTCAGCAGTCTGAGTCAGCGTCTGCATCAACTGATGCGTATGATCCCGCTGAATTACAGCGACCTCAGCCAGCTTTATCATGCAGAGCAAAAACTTACCCGGCTGGGAGAAGTATTACAGCGTCTGGAGCTTAAGCATCTGAGCCAGCTTGATACCCTGCGAACACTGCTGCACAACAGTGCTGTCCGGCTGGAAAACAGTGATGATACAACCTGTTCAGGGCTAAAAAATCAGTCTGATATTGTGTTGCCAGCCTCCGTGACGAATGCGGCTGCCGCATCCACCATAGAGCTTACGGATGGTTCGCCTGAAGATATCCAGACGCCAGGCGGCACAGTGAAGTGGGTGTACGTTGCGCAGCCGGAACCGCAGCCGAATGTGGATGTGCTGGCGACAGTGCCCACGCCGGTGAAACAGTGGAAATCCTTTATGGCCGGGATGTGTACCATGCTGCTGATAAGCGCTGCCGCATTGTGGAGCTGGCACCTTATTCAACGGCCTTCCCCGTTGAGGGTTCAGCTTGCCGCCTCGCTGGCACCATTACCTGCAGTTCTTGCGCCTGACAAACTGGCGCAATTACGCCAGCAGTCTCCACTACCCGAGGAACTCCTCACTCAGACGCAGCAGCAGCTTGCCCGGCTGGATGAATTACCTGCTGACTGGAATATTGACTATAGCCGTCTGTTGATTGAGCAGGCCAGGGTACTGTGGCCAGAGCAGGCAACATCTATGGCATTGCACTGGCAGCAACAGCTTAATGCTGCAGCAATTCCGACAGATCGCCTGAATGGCTGGCATGAGGGGATGACGACGCTACAGAAATTGAGTGACAGGCTAAACGGGCTGGATGAGAAGAAGGGAAAATATATGACGGTGAGTGAGCTGAAGTCAGTGGTCTTTTCCTCAATGCAGTCATTTAATCGATCCATACCGGCTGAGGAGCAACTGCGCGAGTTGTCCGCAAATCCTGCCGTTTTACCGTTACCTGTCACAGCCAGAGTTCAACTGGAGATGCACCTGAAACAATTGATAGCCCGCTATGCGGCAATTAAACAGACCGCTAAAGAGTAAGCGCGGGAGAAACTCGTTAATTCATCCGTTTACCCAAAGAAATATGGCGGGCGATCTGACCCACCACCAGAGATCACTGACCATCAAACGGAGTCAGGCACGAAATGCGGATCGGCTTTAGCGAAGATGAGTGGCATAAAAAGTATTGCTGAGGTGTAGAATCTGGCGCTTCAGAACGCAAAAAACCCGCCAGAGGCGGGTTTCTTTAAATTGTGGTGCCCGAACCCGGACAAAAATGCCGGGAGCAT